>NZ_JAJAYI010000080.1 GCF_026786305.1 Cryobacterium sp. | reverse complement strand
CGGGACCCACCCCGCGGCCGCGGCCGGGGGGGCGGGGGCCCCCCGGGCGCGGCCCGGTGACCGAGTTCATATTCGCTGACACGATCGGTATCGTGGCGCCGGTGCCGTCATTCGGGGCCAGCGAAACATTCAAACGGCTGGTGACGGCCGATTGGCCGGGCACCAGAAACACGTCGGAGTAGGTCAAATCATGGCTGGGCGTCGTTCCATAGAACTGCATACCAAGAACGCTAGCCGTTCACTTGGGTGTTTATGGTCGCATGGGATGGGATTAGGCTGGTCACTAAGACTGACCTGGCGGTCGACATCGTCAGCGACAGACTCAATGAAAGCGCAGATTGACCCGGCGTATGACATAGCCGAGGGCATCCAAATTCAAAGCAGAGAGTGGGCGATCCCACGGTGTCAAGCCAGGTAACCGGTGGAGCTTCTGACGAAACAACGTCAGGCGAATTCGGAGCAAACGAGTGGCTCGTTGACGAATTGTACGAACGCTATTTGATCGACAAGAAGTCGGTGGATGAGTCGTGGTGGCCGGTGCTCGAAAGTTACCACCAGACCGCAAACACCCCGGCTGCAAACGCTCCCCCGGCAGCACCAGCGCCGGTCACAGCAACGGCAACGGCAGCACCCGCGCCGGTCGCAGCACCGGCGGCACCCGCGCCGGTGGCCCAGACTCCGCCCGGTGCCACCGCGTCGGCCCCCGTCACCGAGAACCAGCCGACGGCTCGCACAACATCGAGTGCGCCCAAGCCGGTCCCGGTTCCCGCCGATGCTCCCGTCACAAGCCCGCAGGCCGTCGTCGTCGACCAGTCCAAGCCGGTCAGGCAAGACAAGGTCTCGCCGCTGCGCGGTATGGCAAAGTCCCTCGCGACGAACATGGTCACAAGCTTGACCGTGCCAACGGCCACGAGTGTTCGCACCATTCCGGCCAAGCTGCTCATCGACAACCGCATTGTCATGAACAATCACATGAAGCGGGCTCGGGGTGGCAAGGTCTCCTTCACCCACTTGATCGGTTGGGCGCTGATTCGCGCGCTCAAGATGTTCCCCAGCCAGAACGTCTACTACGACGAGGTCGACGGCAAGCCCTCCGTCGTCGCCCCCGCCCACGTCGGAATGGGTCTGGCCATCGACATGCCCAAGCCCGACGGCACCCGCGCCTTGCTCGTTCCGGCAATCAAGCGTGCTGACACGATGACGTTCGGCGAGTACCTCTCCGCGTACGAAGACCTCGTCACCCGGGCACGTCACAACAAGCTCACCGCCGACGACTTCGCCGGCGCGACCCTGTCGCTGACCAACCCGGGCGGCATCGGCACCGTGCACTCGGTGCCGCGCCTCATGAAGGGCCAGGGCTGCATCATCGGCGCCGGCGCCCTCGACTACCCGGCGGAGTTCCAGGGTTCGAGCGTCAAGACGCTCACCGGCCTGGCCATCTCAAAGACCATCACCCTCACAAGCACCTACGACCACCGCGTCATTCAGGGTGCTGGTTCGGGCGAGTTCCTCAAGATCGTGCACGAGCTTCTGATCGGCCAGCACAACTTCTACGAAGAGATCTTCTCGGCGCTGCGCATTCCGTACGACCCGATCCACTGGGCACCGGACATCAGCGTCGACCTCGCGAGTGCCGTCGACAAGACCGCTCGCGTGCAGGAACTGATCAACTCGTTCCGGGTGCGCGGCCACCTCATGGCCGACATCGACCCGCTCGAGTACATGCAGCGCAGTCACCCCGACCTCGATATCGCCACTCACGGGCTCACCTTCTGGGACCTCGACCGGTCCTTCGTGACCGGCGGTTTCGGTTTGCAGCGCCAGATGATGCTGCGCGACATTCTCGGTGTGCTGCGCGACTCGTATTGCCGCACCACGGGCATCGAGTACATGCACATTCAGGACCCGGCCCAGCGCAAGTGGGTGCAGGAGAAGATGGAGAAGACCTACGTCAAGCCCACGCACCACGAGCAGATGCGTATCCTCGGCAAGCTCAACGAGGCCGAAGCCTTCGAAACGTTCCTGCAGACCAAGTATGTCGGGCAGAAGCGCTTCAGCCTCGAGGGTGGCGAGTGCACTATTCCGCTGCTCGACACCATTCTGCAGGGTGCTGCCGAGCAGGGTCTCGACGAGGTGGCGATCGGCATGGCCCACCGAGGCCGCCTGAACGTGCTCACCAACATCGCCGGCAAGACCTACGGCGAGATCTTCCGTGAGTTCGAGGGAACCCAGGACCCGCGCACCGTGCACGGTTCAGGTGACGTGAAGTATCACCTCGGCACCACGGGCATGTTCCGCGGTGAAGACGGCGCCGAAATTCCGGTATCGCTCGCCGCCAACCCGTCGCACCTCGAGGCCGGCGACGGCGTGCTCGAGGGCATTGTGCGGGCCAAGCAGGACCGCAAGCCGATCGGCACCTTCTCCACCCTGCCCATCCTCATTCACGGCGACGCCGCGATGGCCGGCCAGGGCGTCGTGCTCGAAACCCTGCAGATGTCCCAGCTGCGCGGCTACCGCACCGGCGGAACCGTGCACATCGTCGTCAACAACCAGCTCGGTTTCACGACCCTGCCGCAGGATGCCCGCACCAGCATCTACGCGACCGACGTTGCCAAGACCATTCAGGCGCCGATCTTCCACGTCAACGGGGACGACCCCGAGGCCGTCGTGCGTGCCGGCGAGCTCGCGTTCGCCTACCGCCAGGAGTTCAAGAAAGATGTCGTCGTCGACCTCATCTGCTACCGACGTCGCGGGCACAACGAGGGCGACGACCCCTCGATGACCCAGCCGCTGATGTACAACCTGGTCGAGGCCAAGCGCAGCGTACGCAAGCTGTACACCGAGGCACTCGTCGGCCGTGGCGACATCACCGAGGAAGAATACGAAGCCGCCCACCGCGACTTCCAGGATCGCCTCGAGCGTGCCTTCCTCGAAACCCACGCCGCGCAGACGGCGTCGATCCCGATCATCACGCCGGAAATGGCCGCCACGGCCAAGGCCGAAGCCGAAGCGCAGGCCCGAGACGACGCCGCTGGCGAGCCGGAGACGACCGGCGTTCCCGAGAGTGTCATTCAACTCATCGGCGACGCCTTCAACAACAAGCCGTCCGGCTTCACCGTGCACAGCAAGCTGCAGCAGCTGCTGCAGAAGCGTCTCGACATGAGCCGCAACGGCAACATCGACTGGAGCTTCGGCGAACTGCTCGCGCTCGGTTCCCTACTGCTCGAAGGTACCCCGGTGCGTTTAGCCGGACAGGATGCCCGCCGCGGCACATTCGTGCAGCGTCACGCTGTTCTGCACGACCGGGTGAACGGCCAGGAATGGTTGCCTCTGGCCAACCTCAAGGACAACCAGGCCCGATTCTGGATCTACGACTCGCTGCTGAGCGAATACGCCGCCATGGGCTTCGAGTACGGCTACTCGGTGGAACGCGCCGACGCCCTCGTGCTCTGGGAAGCGCAGTTCGGTGACTTCGCCAACGGCGCGCAGACCATCATCGACCAGTTCGTCTCCTCCGCCGAGCAGAAGTGGGGCCAGCGATCATCCGTCGTACTGCTGCTGCCGCACGGTTACGAGGGTCAGGGACCCGACCACTCGTCGGCCCGCATCGAGCGGTTCCTGCAGCTGTGTGCCGAAGAGAACATGACCGTGGCGCGCCCATCGACGCCGGCATCGTACTTCCACCTGCTGCGCCGCCAGGCGTACATGCGCCCGCGCCGCCCGCTGATCGTGTTCACCCCCAAGTCGATGCTTCGCCTGCGCGGCGCGACGAGCGCCGTGGCCGAACTCACGAGCGGCAAGTTCGAGACGGTCATCGATGACCCCCGCATTACCGACAAGAACGCCGTCAAGCGTGTCTTGTTCATGGCCGGAAAGATCTACTACGACCTGCTGAACGAACTCGAGAAGAACCCGAACCCCCAGATCGCCCTCGTGCGCGTCGAGCAGTACTACCCGCTGCCCACCGTGGCGCTGAAGAGCGTGGCCGCCCAGTACCCGAACGCCGAACTGGCGTGGGTGCAGGACGAACCGGAGAACCAGGGTGCCTGGCCGTTCTTCTACCTGGAGACCAGCAAGCTCGGCCCGCGTGCCATGCGGCTGTTCTCGCGTCCGGCTTCGGCTTCGCCGGCCGCCGGCTCGCCCAAGCGCCACGCGATCGAGCAGGTCAAGCTGCAGCGCGAGGCGCTGACGCTCTAGCGCGGTGACAGCAGTGCAGTAGCACAGGAGGGTGACCTGGTCACCCTCCTGTGCTGTGTCCGCGCCGTTTTCGCGCCGTTTCCGCGCAGTCGTGGGGCTATCTCTCGGTGCAGTCGCGGGGCTCCTTCGAAAGACGTCGCGACGGCATCCGCTCGCCTGGTCAGAACGTGCAGGGACCAGCCGTGCGCTTCCAGACCGCGCCGACAGTTCCACGCTCGGGTCAACCGAGGAGCGCGCCCATGCCCGTTCAGACGGAAAACCAGCTCGGGGAGCCGTGTTGGATCGACCTGATAACAAGCGACCCGGCCCGGTCAATCGTGTTCTACGCCAAGCTGCTCAGCTGGAAGGCCATCGACACCGGGGCGGAGCCTGGCCGGTACACGATGTTCTTTCACGGCGGCGGCGCTATGCCGGTGTGACCGTACAGGACCCATCGAGGCGAAACCGGGACTTCTGGATGACCGACCTCGCAATCGAGAACGTCGACGAGACGGTTCGGGCCCCGACCGCTGGCAGGTCTACCTCGGGGTCGCTGACGTGCGCACGGCTGCCGGGAAGGTGAGCGAGTTCGGTGGCACGGTGCTGCGGACGCCGTGGGAGTGAGACTTCACAACATTCGCCCAGGTCAAAGGCCCAGCCGGCGCCGCTTTTTTGCTGGGACAGCTCGAGCCGTCACCGCGGTCGGGCGACTCGAGCCCCTCGTCAATGCGGCCGTTCAGTGCGAGGCCTGCAGGGCACGCAGCTTGAGCAAGACCTGATCACGCAGGTCTTCGGGCGCGGTCTCCTTGCAGGCACGCTGTATGACCTCGGTCATCGTACGCCCGACGAGATGTTCGATGCTGCAATCGGGGCAACTGGCAAGGTGCTCCTGAATGTCGGCCGCATCATCTTTGCGAAGTTCGTTGTGCAGGTACTCTTCGAGTTCGGCCTTGGCCTTCTCGCAACCGCAATCGGTCATTTGTCTGCTCTCCTGGATGTTCTCTGGCCCTGGCCCGTGTCCAGCCCGCGCTCTGCCGCGTAGCCGGCCAAGAGCTCTCGCAGGAGTCGCCGGCCACGGTGCAGGCGACTCATCACGGTGCCAATGGGGGTTTTCATGATTTCGGCGATCTCCTGGTAGGAGAACCCTTCGACGTCGGCGAAGTACACGGCGAGTCGGAAGTCTTCGGGAATGGACTGCAGGGCGTCTTTGACGGCACTGTCAGGCAGGTGGTCGATGGCCTCGGCCTCGGCTGAACGCCCCGACATGGCGGTGGTCGATTCGGCGCCGCCAAGCTGCCAGTCCTCCAGCGCATCGATGGTGCCCTGATAGGGCTCGCGCTGCTTCTTGCGGTACGCGTTGATGAAGGTGTTGGTGAGGATACGGTACAGCCACGCCTTGAGGTTGGTGCCCTGCTCGTACTGCGCGAATGCGGCGAAAGCCTTCACAAAGGTCTCCTGCACGAGATCCTGCGCATCGGAGGGGTTGCGGGTCATGCGCATGGCCGCCGCGTAGAGCTGGTCAAGGAACGGCAACGCCTGTTCCTCGAACAATCCGCGGGTCTGCTCGCGCAGTTCGGCTTTTGTCGGTGTACGTGTCGTGAGTTCTGTGTCGCTGCTCGAAAGGTCTTCCGAGTTCACGGGCGTGTCTGAAGTCATCACGGATAATTCTAGGCTGTTACCCGCAGCCAGGGGTCGTTCCAACAGCATTGACACCGCTACAGATCTCCCTCCGATTGTTATCACCGACTATTCTGATAACCGATGTTGATCTCGAGATATTCCAAGCCGGAGTTCGATCCGTACGGCGACAATTCACCGACCGAAGCGGATGTCTGGTGGCACGCGCCGACCACGAATGCCCCGCTGCAGGCGGTGCTGGCTTTGCCGGGCTCGAAATCGCTGACCAACCGGGAGTTGGTGGCATCCGCTCTCGCGAGCGAACCGTCGCTGCTGCGGTCACCGCTGCACTCGCGGGACAGCGACCTCATGGTCGACGCGCTGCGCCAACTCGGCGCCACCATTGAGGCCGTTGCCGGCGTCGGCGCGTTCGGCGCCGACCTGCGCGTGACCCCACCGGCCGAACTGCTCGGCTCCACCACGATTGACTGCGGCCTGGCCGGCACCGTCATGCGCTTTCTGCCGCCGCTGGCCGCCCTTGCCCTCGGCCCGACGACCTTCGACGGCGATGCCGGCGCACGCCGCCGCCCGATGGGGCCCATTATCGGTGCTCTGCGCGACCTCGGTGGCGACATCAACGACGATGGCAAGCGAGCCCTGCCGTTCACCGTGCACGGACGCGGAGCGGTCACGGGCGGCGCCGCTACCATCGACGCGGGCACGTCGAGCCAGTTCGTCTCCGGGCTGCTGCTGGCCGGCGCACGCTTCGAGCAGGGCCTGCACCTCACCCACTCGGGTGAACGTCTGCCGAGCCTGCCGCACATCGAGATGACCATTGAGGTGCTGCGCGCTCGCGGAGTGGCCGTGGCGACCCCCCGCGTTGGCGAATGGATCATCGAACCCGGTGAGATCACCGGACGCACGGTCGACATTGAACCCGATCTCTCGAACGCCGCGCCGTTCCTGTGCGCCGCGCTCGTGGCCGGCGGCAGTGTCACGATCACCGGCTGGCCGGAGACGACCACGCAGGTCGGCGCCGACCTCGAGCAGCTACTGCCGCTGTTTGGCGCGACCGTCACTCGGGTCGGCGACCGGCTCACCGTCACCGGCGGAGAGGCAGTTCACGGCGTCGATCTGGATCTCTCCACCGGCGGTGAGCTCGCCTGCACCCTCGTGGCCCTCGCGGCCCTCGCCGAGACGCCGAGCACGATCACCGGCATCGGGCACATTCGCAACCACGAGACCGACCGTCTCGCCGCGCTGGCCACCGAGATCAACCGGCTCGGCGGCACGGTCACCGAACTGTCCGACGGCCTACAGATCGAGCCGGCGCCGCTGCACGGCGGCCAGTGGCTCAGCTACGACGACCACCGCATGGCTACGGCTGGAGCGCTGATCGGCCTGCGTGTGGCCGGTGTCGAGGTGGAGAACATCGGCACGACCGCGAAGACCCTCCCGCAATTTCCCCAGCTGTGGCACGCGATGATCACCGAAGCGGCGCTCTAAATGCCGCTGGCGCCCAACGCGGGCACGCCCGCGAGCGGGAACGACGACGATCGTGACCGGTCAGACGAGCCAAACGGCGCGAACGCCGCCTCAGAGCCCGACGACCTGGCCGGCGATCCCGGCGACACCTGGTGGGCGTCCGCCGACGACGACGAACCGGAGTTCGACGAGTCGAGCGTGCGGGTACGTCCCGGCCGCAAGGGCAGTAAACCCCGCACCAAGACCCGGCCGGGCCACGAGAACGCTCTGACCGGGCGCATCCTCTCGGTTGACCGCGGACGCTACACGGTCATGCTCGACGAGAACCTGCCCACCGAGCGACGCATCACGACGGCTCGGGCGAGCGAGCTGCGCAAGAAGGCCGTCGTCAACGGCGATCGCGTCGACATCGTCGGCGATACAACCGGGGCCGAGGGCAGCCTGGCCCGCATCGTGCGCATCGTGCCACGAGACACCCTACTGAGACGCAGCGCCGACGACACCGACGCCGTCGAGCGCGTGATCGTGGCCAATGCCGACCAGATGCTGATCGTGGTCGCTGCAGCCAACCCGGAGCCGCGCATCCGCTTGGTGGATCGGTATCTGGTCGCGGCCTACGACGCCGGCGTGAAGCCTATTCTGTGCATCACCAAGACCGACCTCGCCGACCCGGCCGCGTTTCTGGCCAACTTCGCCGGGCTCGACCTGCCCGTGTTCCAGAGCGGCGAAGGCGGCATGCCGATCGAACAGATTTCGGCGGTGCTGGTCGGCCACGACACGGTTTTCGTCGGGCACTCCGGAGTCGGCAAGTCCACCCTCGTGAACGCGCTCGTGCCGGGCACCAACCGGGCCATCGGCGTCGTCAACACCGTCACCGGCCGCGGGCGCCACACCTCGTCGTCGACCGTGTCACTGCGCCTGGAAACGGATGCCGGTCGCGGCTGGGTCATCGACACCCCCGGCGTGCGGTCCTTCGGTCTGGGTCATATCAACACCGACAACATCCTCAAGGCGTTCACCGACCTCGCCACGATCGCGGAACACTGCCCCCGCGGCTGCACGCACCTGCCCGGTTCGCCGGATTGCGCGATCATCGAAGCCGTCGAAGCCGACGAACTCGGCGACACCGGCCGGGTGCGCCTGGACTCGCTGCAACGCCTATTGGCGACCTTCGCGCCAGCCCGCTGAGCGGGATCGAGTGTCACACGACGCGGATACGATGGATGCATGACGGATTCAGCGCGCCTTGCAGTTGGCGACACGGCCCCCCACTTCACCCTGACCGACCAGGATGGGGCATCCGTTTCGCTTGCCGATTTTGCCGGCAGCAAGGTCGTCGTGTATTTCTACCCGGCCGCGATGACACCCGGTTGCACGACCCAGGCCTGCGACTTTCGCGATAACCTCGGGTCCCTCAAATCGGCCGGCTACCAGGTGCTGGGCCTGTCGAAAGATGCTAGGGCCCAGCTCAAGAAGTTTCAGGAGCACGACTCCGTGAACTTTCCGCTGCTCAGCGATTCGGGCCTCGACGTGCACCACGCCTACGGCACCTGGGGCGAGAAGAACCTGTACGGCAAGGTCGTGACCGGCGTGCTGCGCTCAACCTTCGTGCTCGACGAGGCCGGAGTCATCACCCACGCCCTCTACAACGTCAAGGCCACCGGTCACGTCGCGAGCCTCCGCAAGAAGCTCGGTATCGACGCCTGACTGTCGGGCTGACCGGGCGAACGGGCCGAGACAGCAGCGTTCAGCACAGCGCCGGTCAGCACAGCGCCGGTCAGCACAGCGCCGGTCAGCACAGCGCCGGTCAGCACAGCGCCGGTCAGCACAGCGCCGGTCAGTCGTCGTTGGGCTCGGGTTCGTGGCTGGTCGCGGCGACCACACGCGGGTTGAAGACCAGCACGAGCACGATGATCGACGGCAGCAGCAGCGCCCAGCCGACGTCGGGCCGGGCGTAGATGCCCTGAAAACAGCCGATGGCGATCATGACCTGCACGAACTGCCAGGTGACCGCGGCCCCGCGAATCCACGGACGCCCGCGCAGCGCACCGACGGTGATCGCGCTGACCCACACGGCAGCGACCACGGTGAGGGCGAACAGGGCGAGCGATGCTCCCACCGAGTTCGGGGTGGCACTGAGCAGTTCGAACACCCACCAGGCACTGAAGGCCCACAGGGCGAGCGCTTCCAGGGCGAGCAGGGCGACAAATACCCCCAGCAGGGGGGCACGGCGAAGCGCCCGGAGGTCGATCCAGGCGGGACGCCCTGCACCAGAGCCGCTCTTCACAGCGAAAAGCTACACAAAACTATTGATTTGATACCTCTATTATGGGACGATATTTGAGGCCCGGTTGACGCTCACAGGGACGTGAGCTGTTTCAACGCCGTAATCGCGCAGATCCCACTTTCCTGCAACCGGCCATGACCCGTGCAACTCTGGCCAATCGGCCGTGCACTCATGTAGTAAAAGGAGCATCCCTATGGACTGGCGCGATAAAGCTGCCTGCCTCACCGCTGACCCGGAACTTTTCTTTCCGGTTGGCAACACTGGACCGGCTGTGGACCAGATCGAGAAGGCCAAGTCGGTGTGCGCCCGATGCAGTGTCACTGAGGTGTGCCTCCAGTACGCACTCGAGACCGGTCAGGACTCGGGAGTCTGGGGCGGCCTGAGCGAAGACGAGCGCCGCGCGCTCAAGCGTCGTGCTGCACGCGCCCGCCGCGCCTCCTAGCCGGGCAGCACAACCACAGAACGCGAGCCTACGGCCATCCGGTACTCCCGGAGGCCGCGGGCTCGCTTTTTTGTGCCGTCCAGCCGGGTGCGGGATGGCGTGGTGTGGGATGGCGTGGCCTGGGGTGGGGTGGTGGGCAACGAACATCCACTCGCGGGCCCACGTTAGGCGAGTGGGCCCAGCATCTATCATGAGCCCGCGTTCCGGGCCCGGTTGCTCTCGGGACGCCAGGCACGGGACCGCCAGGGGCGGGGCTAGCCTTCCTTCATGAAACGCAGGGGGATCTCAATCGTGACCTCGGTGCCGCTGCCCATCATGGTGTGCCAGTCGATGGTGCCGCCGAGTTCGCCCTGAATGAGCGTGCGCACGATCTGCGTGCCGAGGCCCGAGCCAACCTTGCCCTCCGGGAGGCCGGCGCCGGTGTCGCGCACCATGACGGTGAGGGTCTCGTCGCTGCGCTGTGCTTCGATCGACACTTCGCCCTCACGCCCGGCGAGGCCGTGCTCGACCGCGTTGGTAACGAGTTCGGTCAGCACGAGCGCGAGCGGCGTCGCATAGGCGCTCGGCAGGGTTCCGAAGCTGCCGACCGACTTCGGGTGCACTGTCGTGTTGTGAGCGGATGCGACCTCCACCGTCAGCAACAGCACCCGTTCGAAGACGGCGTCGAAGTCGACGATCTGGCTGAGCCCCTCTGACAGCGTGTCGTGCACGACGGCGATGGCTGCGACCCGCCGCATCGCCTGGGTCAGCGCCTCGCGCGCCCGGTCGGACTGGGTACGCCGCGCCTGGATGCGCAGCAGCGACGCCACGGTCTGCAGGTTGTTCTTGACCCGGTGGTGAATCTCCCGGATGGTGGCGTCCTTGGTGATCAGTTCACGTTCTTGGTGGCGCAGCTCGGTGACGTCGCGCGACAGAATGATCGCGCCGACCCGTTCGCCGCGATTGCGAATGGGAATCGCCCGCAGCGACACCGTCACGCCACGCGCCTCGATGTCGGTGCGCCACGGCGCCCGTCCGGTGACGACAAGAGGTAGGGACTCGTCGACGACGGCGGTGCCGGTGAGCAGGCTCGTCGTGACCTCGGCGAGCGACTCGCCCTCGAGTTCCTCGGCGAAACCCATTCGGTTGAACGCGGAGAGCGCATTGGGGCTGGCGAAGGTGGTCTGGCCGTCGACGTCAAGCCGCAGCAGGCCGTCTGACGCGCGCGGCGCACCGCGGCGCGGCCCGGTCGGGGCGCCGAGGTCGGGAAAGTCCCCGGAGGCGATCATGGCGAACAGGTCGTTGGCGCAGTCGTTGAAGGTGAGTTCCTGACGGCTCGGCGTGCGCGCCTCACTCAGGTTGGTGTGGCGAGTGAGCACCGCCACCGGGGCAGCCGTCAACTCGGAACCGGTCGTACTCAGCCGTCGCAGCACCGGAATGGCGCGCACCCGGGTAGGAGTCTCCTCGTACCAGTCGGGGGCGGTGGTGTCGACGATCTTGGCGGTCTCGAAAGCTTCGGTGACCTGATTGCGCCACTCGACCTTGATGTGCCGGCCGACGAAGTCACGATAGAACAGGGTGGCCGCGCTCGACGGGCGCGCGTGTGCGACCGCGACGAAGCTGCCGGAGGTCGTCGGCACCCAGACGACGATGTCCGCGAAGGCGAGGTCGGCCAGCAGCTGGCCGTCCGCGACAAGCATGTGCAGCCAGTCCACATCCTCCGCGCTGCTGCGGCCCTGGGCAAGTACGAGATCACTGAGCGTCGACACTCTCCATAGCCTAGGTGTAACGGAGGCTTCACGTCGCCGGGGCGGCTTTTCGGCCGTGCCACCGCACGCGCCGCGGCATCCGCTCGGATTCTTGAGCCGGAGCGACGATCAGGTCCTCCAACACAAAACGACGGATGCTCACGCGAGCCGGGGATTTCGGGCTCGCGTCCCGCAGGGTGCGACCGGTCAACACCGCCGCATCGAGGGCGCCCTGGTCGTGTGGCACCAGGATGGGCGACTCGATTCCGCCGAACCGCAACAGCATGGCCGCCACCTGCCCGCGCGGATTCAGCCCGACCGCGCTCGCCCGCACCTGGTTCATCACGACGCTGAGCGTGCTTCCCGCGGTGACCTCCGTGAGGTCGCTCCAAGCGCGCAGAAATCGGGCCATACCCACCGGGTCGGCAAGCCCGCAGGCAACGACGTGGTCGGCCGCCCGCAGGGCGGTGACGGTGGCCGCGTTACGCCGGGGCGCCAAGATGTCGCTGGTGAGCTCTTCGTCGCTCTCCAGACTGAACCCGGTGTCCATCACCACGTAATCGACCCAGTGCCGCAACGCGTCGATGGTGCGGGTGACCCGCTCGGTCGACAGTTCCGGCCAGCGCGACGGTCGGCCGAGGCCGGTGAGTACCCAGAAGGCCCCCTTGGGCGAGTTATAGCGCTGCGCGATGCGCTCAAGCTCTGACTGGTTCAGACTGTCGCTGCCGGCCAGTCGGCACGCGGCGGCGAATCCGGGCGCCTCGTCGAGCATGCCGAGGCTCGGGGCGATCGAGGCACTGTAGGTGTCAACGTCGGCCAGCACCACGGTGTGTCCGGCAGCGGCGATTTCCGCCGCGATATTGATGGCGAGCGTGGTGCGGCCTGGAGCGCCGGACGGTCCCCACACCGCGATGACCGATCCGGTGTTGAGCGCGCCGCCGGTGAAGTGTCGCTCCCCCACGCGCAACGGAACGACGACGCCCGACACGAGCAGGTCTTCGATCTCCGACCAGTCGCACGGGATCGCGACCGTCTCGTACAGGCCGAGCGTGCCGGCGTGGCGTCGTTCCTGTTCCGTCGCGGTGAGCGCGACCACCCGGACGCCGCGTTCATCGCACGCAGCAATCAGCTGGCCGGTCAGGGATTCCCGCCGGGCGCTGACCACGACCACGTGCGGTTGACCGTGTGCCAGCGTTTCCAGAAATTCCCGGGCCGTATCGACGCGCGTGACCACACTGTGCCCGCAGTCGATGATGTCGGCCAGCATTCGTTGCTCGGTCGCCCGGTCCAGCACGAGCGCGAGCCGGGCCATTACGGCCCCACCGGGGTGTTCACGGGCACGATCGCGAGGGCATCACCGTTCATGATCGCTTCAAGAACCGCTCCCACGCTGGCCTTCGGTACGAGCATCTCGACGGATTGACCGTTGTCGGCGGCAATGATGCCGGTCGGTTCGACGATGCGGACGACGACGGCCTGCCCCACCAGAATCGTCGGCGGCGCGTATTCGCTCGGCCCGGTGGCCCGCGCCGACCAAATGTCAATAACGGAGCCCGCCTCGATGGACGCGGCCAGTCGACCGGGAACGTCGACGACGACACTCGTCACGTCGCTCCCCGACGATTCCCCGACCGCCGACCGCGCCACGAGCTCACCGGCCAGAATCGTCTGAGTGACCAGCAGACCATGCTTCAGCTCGAGCGCGGGCACGAGGTACAGCTCGGCGGCGCCGCCAAGCTGCACCCGAGTCTCGATGAGATCGGTTGACGTGAGTTGATCACCGACCGTCAGAGTGTGCCGTGCGGTGTAGACCGCTGTGGTGCGATCGCTGCCGGCGACAATCGTCCCGACCCCCGCGATCGAAGCGACGACGAGCACGAGGCCGATGACGAATCGGGGGTCGATCCAGAATCGGCGGCGCGTGTGTGTGGGACCGGGTGTTTTCATCCGTTACCTCGCTTTTTTCGAATTGTGGGGGGCTCCAGAGCGGCCGAGTGCGCAGCATTATGAGAAAAGTTGTCCACAGCTATCGCAGCCGGATCACGTAAATCTGCCAGAACGGCACGAGACGGTAGTGCAGCACCTCGGGGGAACGGCGTAACGTTCCGAGCGGATGCACCGCCAGGTCGAGATGGTCCCGCGCCACCCGATCGATGGTTCCGGCCAGAACACCACCGCGGGTGTCTAGTTGCACGGTGCGCCGTCTTCGGCAGAGGTCGCGCAGCACAAAGGGAAATCCGACGCGTTCGATCAGCTTTCCGTTGGCGGCGGACTCCACGGCGAGTGAGGCCAAACTCTGCTCCTCGGTGAGCAAGACACCGGCGATGGCCGAGAGCGGAATCACGCACTGCACCCGGCTGTTCCGCGCATCGAGTAGCTCGGCCGCGAGCCAGTCGCGGCCGAGAGTCGTGGGGCGAAGCGAAAGGGTCTCGCCGGACGCGAGCACGACGCGCAATCGCACGGTGCCGCCGAGGCCAGCGGAGCGCACCACGTTACTCAACCGGGTGCGCAGGGACAGCTTTTCCAAGCGCTGGCGCTCTTCGTGCAGGCGCAGGTCAGTGACCTCGGCGTGCAGCTCGCGTTCGAGTTGCCCTTCGAGGTCATCAAACAGATCATCCCAGCGCACACGTTGAAAATAGCCGACGCAGAGCATTCTCGCTCAAGTTATGCACAGGCTCTATAAGCGCTCGACAGCGTTGGGGCAAAGCTGCTTAGGTTGCGCACCAGAGCAACTGCACGTTCGATGTCAGGAGGAACGATGACGTCACCCGGTCCCGGACAATCGCCCGCCCATCAGCGGGAGCGCCACGTCGACGCCCGCGACGTCCGCCCACAACCAAGCGACATCCCGCATTCCCCCAGCACCGAGCACCTGCCGGAGGCGGAGCCCGTACTTCGTGCCCTGGCCATGCGCACCATCGAGGTGATCGCCGGAGCCCGAGACATCGAGCAGCTCGCGCGGTGGGTCACCGACGATGTCTATGCCCACCTGCTCATTCGCGTGTCGATCGCGGCGCGGGCCCGAGCCATCACGGGAGTGGTCGCCGAACGGCCGAGACTCTGGATCGACCGCGTCAGGACCTGGCCGACCCAGAGCGGCGGCCTCGACGCGGTCATCCTGGTGTATGACAAGCGTCGAGCGCACGTCATCGCGATGCAGCTGGAGGGCATCAACCACCGGTGGCGGGCCACCGCCATCGCCGTCATGTGATGCGGGCGTGGTGCGCCGGGCAGCGCGGCACGTCAACGGATGCCTCGCGACGGGCACTCGTCAGCACGGGCCCGTCACGGGGCACGCGGCAACGCGTGTTGCAGGTGCTAGGTCGTCTTTTTGCCGTGGGCGCGGCGCTCGGCCCGATTCACCGGAGCGGCACCCTCGGTCTTCTGTCCGAACGCTCCACGCTGGGGCGGGCCGGTTGCTTCGGCCGGCTCGTCGTCGCTGCCGGCGACCGTGGCCGAACGTCGTGCCCGGTCGGTGGCGGCCTGCTGAATCTGGCCGCGCTGGTTGCGCACTTCGATTCCGCCGGAATCGCTCGGGGCGGTGTAGCTGAGCTTCTCCTCGGTGGCGTCGGCCGGCGTGAGCCCCTTGGCCGCGACCACCGGCCCGGCAACGGCACCGGCACCGGCCGTGACCTCAACGTCCAGGTTGAACAGAAACCCGACGGTCTCTTCACGAATCTGGCCCATCATCTGCTGGAACATGGCGAAACCCTCGCGCTGGTACTCCACCAACGGGTCGCGCTGGGCCATTGCACGCAGCCCGATGCCGTCCTTCAGATAGTCCATCTCGTAGAGGTGGTCGCGCCAGCGGCGGTCGATCACCGACAGCACCACGCGGCGCTCCAGTTCGCGCATGGCTGGGGCCCCGAGGGACTCCTCGCGACGCGAGTAGGCGAGCGTGGCGTCGGAGAGAATCTCCCGGCGCATGAAATCGCGGTTGATCCTGCCCTTGTCGCCGGCCTCGGAGACGACCTCGTCGATGGTGAGTCCAACCGGGTAGAGAGTCTTGAGTTCGGTCCACATCGCGTCGAAGTCCCAGTCATCACCGTTGCCGTTGCCGGCGTGCACGTCGAGCACCTCGTCGATGACGTTGGTGAGGAAGGTCTGGGTGCGCTCGTGCAAGTCGTCACCCTCGAGAATATGGCGACGGTCGCCGTAGATCGCCTCGCGCTGACGGTTGAGAACGTCGTCGTACTTGAGCACGTTCTTGCGGATCTCGGCGTTGCGACCCTCGACCTGCGACTGGGCGCTGCGAATGGCGCGGCTGACAACCTTCGATTCGATCGCCATGTCGTCGGGCACACCCTGGCGTCCCATGAGGGCCTCGGCGGCGCCGGCGTTGAACAGCCGCATGAGGTCGTCGGTGAGCGACAGGTAGAACCGGCTCTCGCCCGGGTCGCCCTGACGTCCGCTGCGTCCGCGCAGCTGATTGTCGATGCGGCGTGACTCGTGCCGTTCGGTGCCGAGCACGTAGAGCCCGCCGGCGGCGACGACTTTCTCGGCCTCCATGGTGACTTCGGACTTCACCGCGGTGAACACATCGTCCCAGGCAAGCTCGTATTCGTCGGGGGTTTCAATCGGGCTGAGGCCTTTCGCGTTCATCTCGGCGACGGCCAAAAATTCGGCGTTGCCGCCGAGCATCACGTCGGTGCCACGACCGGCCATGTTGGTGGCGACGGTGACCGATCCGAGTCGGCCGGCCTGTGCGACGATCGCGGCTTCACGGGCGTGGTTCTTGGCGTTGAGCACCTCGTGACGCACGCCCTTCTTGGCGAGCAGACGCGACAGGTACTCGCTCTTCTCCACGCTCGTCGTGCCGACCAGAACCGGCTGGCCTGCTTCGTGCCGTTCGACGATGTCTTCCACGACCTGACGAAACTTGGACTCTTCGTTCTTGTAGATCAGGTCGGACTGGTCGATGCGTTGCATCGGCTTGTTGGTGGGGATGGCCACCACGCCGAGCTTATAGGTGCTCATGAATTCGGCCGCTTCAGTCTCGGCCGTTCCGGTCATGCCAGAGATCTTTGAGTACAGGCGAAAATAGTTCTGCAGGGTGACGGTGGCCAGGGTCTGGTTCTCGGCCTTGACGGCGACGCCCTCCTTGGCCTCGATCGCCTGGTGGATGCCCTCGTTGTAGCGGCGACCCATGAGGATACGGCCGGTGTGCTCGTCGACGATGAGCACCTCGCCGTTCATGACGACGTAGTCCTTGTCTTTCTTGAACAGCGCGTTGGCCTTGATGGCGTTGTTCAGAAAGGAGATCAGCGGGGTGTTGGCCGATTCGTAGAGGTTATCGATACCGAGGTAGTCCTCGACCTTTTCGATGCCGGGTTCGAGCACACCGATGGTGCGTTTCTTCTCGTCGACCTCGAAGTCTTCGTCGTTGACGAGGCGCTTGGCCAGGCTCGCGAACTCGTTGAACCAGCGGTTCGCCTCGCCGGACGCCGGTCCCGAGATGATCAGGGGGGTGCGGGCCTCGTCGATGAGGATCGAGTCGACCTCGTCGACGATGGCGAAGTAGTGACCGCGCTGCACCATGTCGCTGGCCTGCCATGCCATATTGTCGCGCAGGTAGTCGAAACCGAACTCGTTGTTGGTGCCGTAGGTGATGTCGGCCGCATACATTTCGCGACGCTGGGCCGGAGTCTGACCGGAGAGGATGCATCCTGTCGTCATGCCGAGAGCGCGAAAAACGCGACCCATGAGCTCACTCTGGTAGCTCGCGAGGTAGTCGTTGACCGTGATGACGTGCACGCCGCGGCTGCTGATCGCGTTGAGGTAGGCGGCCGTGGTGGCGACGAGGGTTTTGCCCTCACCTGTCTTCATCTCGGCGATGTTTCCGAGGTGCAGGGCTGCTCCACCCATGAGCTGCACGTCGAAGTGACGCAGACCCAGGGTGCGGATGCTGGCCTCGCGCACGGCCGCGAAAGCCTCGGGCAGTAGGTCATCGAGCGATTCGCCGTTGGAGTACCGTTCCCGCAGAGTGACGGTCTCGTTCTTCAGCTCGTCGTCGGTGAGCTCATGGAAGTCTTCTTCCAGCGCGTTGATGGCTTTCGCATAGTTTTCCAGCCTGCGCAGAAGGCGGCCTTCACCAACACGAAGAACCTTTTCAAGAATTGACGCCACGAATGTACTCCACTAGTCAAACGGTGCAGGCACGCACCGCGGCGGCCCAAGCGGACTACCGCAGCGCATGCGTGCGCCTCTCGTCTGGCAGATGCCAGAGCACCGACCTGGTCGGCGGCTAAGGCAATGCTAGTTGGTCAGTTGCCGCGCCCGCTGGCAACGGGCACAGCCTCCTGCAGCTCCACGCCCGAACCGTCGAGTTCGATGACTCCATAGTCCCAGCCCTTGCGGCGGTACACCACGCTCGGACGCTTGGTTTCAATGTCTTGGAATAGATAGAAGTCGTGGCCGACGAGCTCCATGAAGTAGAGGGCATCGTCGACGGACATGGGAGCCGCGGCGAACACCTTGCGGCGGATGACGACGGGGCAGTACTCTTCCTCGGCGTCGGCGTCGGCGACGGGGGCTTCCGTTTTCACGATGGGAATCGCGCCGGTGCGTACCCGTTCAAGCGTTTCAGGGTTGGCCGGCGTGATGTCGATGACACTGAACCCGACCGAGGATGCCTCTTGCAGGGAGGTGGGACGGTGTGCGCCGCCGCGGTGCACCTTCTTGCGGTCCTTGGCGCGGCGAACGCGTTCGAGTAGACGACCGAGCGCCACATCGAAAGCGGCGTACTTGTCGGAACCGTCTGCTTCGGCCCGCACCAGCGGGCCCTTGCCGATCAGGGTGAGTTCGACCCGGTCATTGCCGGCGGCAGCACCGTTCTTCTCATGGTGGCGGCTGACCTTGATCTCGAGCGCGACGGCCTTGTCGGCGAGCAGAGCGATTTTCTCGGATTTCTCCGTGGCGTAATCCCGGAAGCGATCTGTGATCCCAAGGTTGCGTCCGACGATATTAGTTTCCATGACGACCTCCAGTCTGGCGGACCGCCCCAAACCGGGCGATCATTGCGCGCCTTTGTGTCCACCGTAGCCGTGGCGGTGGGATAAGTCACAGTATTTGTCGATCAGTTTGTCAAGAGGGCGATTACTGGGGGCGCAGACGTTGTGTTTCCGCCAGTGTGGCCAGGCCGACGACGGTACCGCCCGCGGCGAACACGGCGCGGCGTGCCTCGAGCAGGGTCGCGCCCGTGGTCACGATGTCATCGACGAGGATCATCCGCGTTCCCTCGAGCGGTCGTCTCGCGACGAGGCTGTTTTTTTTGTTCGTGGCACGCGCCGTCCGGCCAAGTCCCACCTGGTCAAGGACCTCCCCGCGCAGCGAGAGCGCCGGGTACGGGTGCAGGCCGGCGCGGTGCAGCAGGGCATCGACCGGGTGGTAGCCACGCGCGCGCCAGGCCCGGCCGGACGAGGGAATGGTGACGAGCTGGATTCCGTTGCTGGCGCCGCTGCTGCGGGGCGCGGCAGCGAGCGCGGCCACGATGGCCGTTCGAAGCGGGGCCGCGAGCACGGCGCCGGCATCCGTTCGCCCGCCGTCCTTGTACGCGGCAATCACCTGGCGGGCCACCCCCGCGTAGGTGAGGGCCGACCAGATCACGGCGTCGTCGCGGGTGACCGGGTGCACACCCGGCACGAGCGCCCGTCGGCAGGCCGCACACAGAGCGCGGTCGACGGCGCCGCAGCCGCTGCACTCGGTGGGCAGCAGGGTCGCCCAGGCATCCCGGCCCGCGCCGGCCAGACGATCGCGCAGCCATCGGCTCATGAGGTCAGTGTGAACCGGGATGCCGCGGTGTGTGCTGCCAGAGCGTGCAAGCGGTGCACACGCTCATCTGTTGCCGTATGGGGAGGAGGCGCCGGGGGCGGCGCGTGCAGGCTGGATCGGTCCACACGGTGCTGGGCCGAGGCCGACCCCGTACGGGCCGGTCTAGCCGCCCAGGCCCTGCTGGGTGGCGAGCAGGGCCACGTCGTCGATACGGGTTTGCCAGCCCGCGCCGCGTTGCACGTCGAGGCTGCCGGTGTCGGTGAGGGCGCGCAGGGCGCGCACCGAGTTGCTTCCGACGATGAACCGGCTGCTCGCGGGGGATTCCAGAATGGAGCTGACTCCGCCGATATGTTGCGCAACGATGCGTGCCTCGCCGCTCGGCAGGGCGCTGAGCGACGCGACGGTCAATTCGTCGATCCAGGTCGCATCGAGGCCGACCCCGCCACCCGACGCCAACAGCACCGGCGCGCCGATGCCGGTCGGCGCTGCACCCGTGCGAGTGATGGAGGCGACGACGAACCGGGTCTCGGAGCCGGTGCCGAGCAGCGCGATCAGTCGGGCGCCATCGCGGGAGATTTTCAGGGCAGTGATCGACGTGGCCTCCGGCCAGGGCGTGGGCAGCACGGTCGCCTCCCCCGCGGGGCTGTAGACGACGAGGGCGCTCGGATCATTCGCCGGCACCGACCAGACGAAGCGGTCGTTGTCGATCGACGGCGCAAGCAGCCCCGCCCGCGAATCAAGCCGTTCCGGTTTGCCGCCGGCCCGCACGAGGTAGACGCCGTCGTTCCCGAGCACAGCGGCCGATCGCTGGCCCGATGCGAGCGTCACTGCGGTCGGGGCCAGCTGGGCGATGGTGTCGGACAATCCGTCGAGCGGCGTGACGCTCTGCCCGGTCGCGGCGAGAAAACCGAACTCCCCACCGAGCAGCACGAGCGCCCGGGCGTCCACACGCGGATCGATGAGGGGAGCCCCGGACTGGAGATCATCGATCGCCAGGGAGTTCTGGTCGATGGTGATATCGACCGTCAAGCCGGTCGGCAGGCTTGCCGCCAGCTGCGCCTTCATGCGCTGCAGGGTCTGCCGGTCTGCGTTGAGCGCCTCGCTGTTCAGGTCGACCATGGCCTGGCGCCCGACGACCTGCACGGCATCGGCGGTGAGCTTGGAGCCCTCGGGGAACGCGGTGGCCACCGCGCCGTTCAACCAGGCGCTCGGCCCGTTCAAGACGGCGTTGACAAGTTTGGTGGGAGCGGATGCCCCGCGCGGAAACCAGCGCAGGTCCGGAACGAGAAACCGGAAGCCCGGGTCATAGAAGTAGACCGGCTGGGCGCTGAACACGTCATTGAAGGTGTTTTCGTCGATCACGGTGCCGTTCGGGGCCGCGCTGATGCGCCACTGGCCGCCGATCTGCTGAAATTCGTACCGCAACGGCACCGGGCTGGCGTCGACCTCGCGGTATTCCCCGGTCTGGTCCACTTCGGCGATCGGCGTGACGGCCACGAGGGTGGCGCCGTCGTCGATGACCGTCAGGGTGCGCCCGAAGCCGTTGTCGACGGTGACGCCCGCGGTGGGATCCCAACTGGTCCGAAACGCCGGGGCCAGGAATTGGCGGGCGATGTCGTAGTTGTTTTCGGGGCTTGAGGAGGCATCGATGAAGCCGCGCAGAATGGAATCCGTCGAGGCATCCTTTTGCGGCAGCGCCGGGAGAAAGACCGGGGCTGGATTGTCGTCGGGGGCGATGTCGTTGCCGGCGTGCACCGCACCGTCCCGCGGAATGCCGGTGCAGCCGCCCACGCCGATGGCGAGACTGATTGCTATCACCAGCGCCCAAATGACGCGCCGGGTGCCATCTCGCATGGTGCGGCCGAGGGATCTGCGACTAGTCATGCTGGCCTCCGCCCAGTCCGCGCCCATGCCCGGCCTCACCGAGGGCGGTCATGGTGACGTCGGGCGGCAGCGGGATTGGTGACGATTCGAGCAGGCCTCCCGTCGTGCGCGGCAGGGTCAGTCGAAAGCAGGATCCTTCGCCGGGACTCGACCAGACCTGCAGCCAGCCGTTATGCACGCTCGCGTCTTCGCGGGCGATGGCCAGCCCGAGTCCGGTGCCGCCGATCGTGCGCTGACGTGACGGATCGGCCCGCCAGAACCGGTCGAAGACGTGCGCGACCTCGGCTTGGCTCATGCCGAGCCCATAGTCGCGCACGGCGAGCGCGACCGCGTTCGCGTCGCTGTCGACCGACACGACGACCGGTTTGCCCTCACCGTGCTCGATGGCGTTACCGATGAGGTTGTGCAGCACCCGGCGGATGCGCCGCGGATCGACGTCGGCGTTCAGATGTCCGCCCGGCGCCATCAGCCGCAGGTCGCTGCCCTTGGTTTCGGCGAGGGAGCGCAGGCTATCGATGGCGTCTTCGGCGAGATAGACCAGGTTGGTCGGTTCGCTCTCCAGCTCGACCGACCCGGCGTCGTAGCGACTGATTTCGAGCAGGTCGCTGAGCAGCAGCTCAAAGCGCTCGACCTGGGTGTGGAGCAGTTCCGCGGTGCGGCCGGTCGCTGGCGGAAAACTCGCCCGCTGGTCGTACAGAACATCACCGGCCAAACGGATGGTCGTGAGCGGCGTGCGCAACTCGTGCGAAACATCCGACACAAAGCGTTGTTGCACCTCGGACAGGTCGGCGAGTTCACGAATCTGACTCTGCAGGCTGTCCGCCATGCCGTTGAACGAGCGTGCAAGGGTGGCGATGACATCCTCGCCCTTCTCTGGAATGCGCACTTCGAGGTCGCCGGAGGCGAGCTTCTGGCTTGTCTCGGCGGCCACCCGCAGCGGCGTCACGACGAAGCGCACGACGATCCACGACACGGCGCCGATCAGGAGCACGAGGGCGACACCGGCCACACCGAGGGTCTGCTGCACGAAGAGCAGCGTTGCTTCGGCGTCTTGCAGGCTGTACGCAATGTACAGCTCGTAGCGGCCGGCCACCGGAACCGCGATCTGCGAACCGACCACGATGCCGGGAATGGTCGTGGCGTCGTCGCCGGTCAGGGTGACCGACTGCCAGAACTGATCACCGTTGTGGGCCTGCACCTCGGTGCGCAGTTCGGTGCCGATCACGCCGGTGGATTGCCCGAACGTCGACGAATCGAGGGGCACGGCGGTCGACGGATCCTGGCCGGGTACCCGCAACACGGCGACCAGCCGACTCGACGAGGCTGCGGAGATCGAGGTGCGGGCAGAACTGAGTAGGTTCTGCACCTGCACCCGGTCGGTGGCATCGGAAGAATCAAACAGGCTCTGCGCGGCGCTCGCCGCGCGGTCCGACTCCAGCAGCACCTGACTGAGCCGTGATTGAAACAGGTCGTTGCCGATACTGACCGACATGTACACGCCCACCACGAGAATGGCCAGCCCGGAGAGGGCGACCGAAATGGTCACCGTGCGAAATTGCAGCGAGGAACGCCAATAGGCGCGCACCCGTCTGGGCCAGTTGCGCGGTCTGTTCCAATAGGTCAGCGGCGGCACGGTGCCCTGAGCCGTTTCTGTCGGTGTCGCCTGGCGGTCATGCCGGTCCTGATTCTCTAGCTGACCGTGCCGGCACGGTAACCGACGCCGCGCACCGTCATGACAATCTTGGGATTGTCGGGATCGTGCTCGACCTTGGCGCGCAGCCGCTGCACGTGCACGTTCACGAGCCGGGTGTCGGCCTTGTAATGGTAGCCCCAGACCTGTTCCAGCAGCATTTCGCGGGTGAAGACCTGCTGGGGTTTTGAGGCGAGGGCCAGCAGCAGGTCGAACTCGAGCGGGGTGAGATTGATCGCGGCCGTTCCGCGGGTGACTTCGTGACCGACAGCGTTGACCACGAGGTCGCCGATGTGCAGGGCGAGCGCACCATCCGCCGCGGGCGGCCGCAGCCGGGTGCGGATGCGGGCGACGAGTTCCTTGGGGTTGAACGGCTTGACCATGTAGTCGTCGGCACCGGACTCAAGCCCCTTGACCACGTCGGTGGTGTCAGATTTGGCGGTGAGCATGATGATCGGCACCCCCGATTCGGAACGGATCAGCCGGCACACCTCGATGCCGTCCAGGCCGGGCAGCATGAGGTCGAGCAGCACCAAGTCTGGCTTCTCGGTGCGAAACGTTTCGAGGGCGAGCGACCCGTCCGCGCAGAAGCCCGGATTGAAGCCCTCACCTTGCAAAACAATACCGATCATCTCGGACAGGGCGGTATCGTCATCGATAACCAAAATACGTGCGGTCATGGGTCTCTTTCCAGAACAGAGTTGTCGTGTGTTCTGATTGTGCGCGGGGCAGATTGCCCGATAAGTAGGTCAAAGTCTGGCATAAGAGTAGCTGAGCGCGCTGACAGAGTGACTGCACGCGCATTTCTTGATCGACCTGTGCCAGCATGGAATCGTGACCGACCCCTGGCAAGCCCCCGACGCCCCCGTTTCACCACGCTTCGGGGAGTTCTCGACGCCCACCTCGCCGCACCAGAGCGCTGATCCGGGCCGGGGTTGGGCGCCTCCGCCGAAGCCGGGATTGATTCCGCTGCGGCCGATCGGGTTCGGCACGCTGCTCGGGGCATCGTTCCAGGTGTTGCGCCGCAATCCGAAGGCAACCTTCGGCAGCGGTCTCATCGTGCAGGCGGCGATCATGCTCGTGACCGTTGTTATCGTCGGTCTCGTCACTTTCTGGGCTATTGACCGCATCGACAGCGCCCCGCTCGACCAGCGGGATGCTGTCACCGCCGGATCGGTGCTGGCCGGCGTGCTGTCCCTGATCGTTCCGGTGGCGCTGTCGCTCATCGCCTCCGCTCTTCTTCAGGCCGTCATTGTGGTTGAAGTAGCCCGCGCGACCCTCGGCGAGAAACTCCGGCTCGGCGCACTGTGGCGCAGGGCCGCGACGCGCCTCTGGCCGCTCACCCTGTGGACCCTGCTGCTGACCGTCGCACTGCTTCTCGGCGTGGCCGTCATCGCCGCAATCGTCGTGCTGCTGGTCAGCGTCGGCGATGCCGCCGGCATCGTGGCCGGCGTTCTGGTCGGCGTCTTCGGCGGCCTGCTGCTCGCGGCGGCGAGCGCGTTCCTGTATACCAAAACCAGTGCCGTGCCGAGCCTGATCGTGCTGGAGAAGCTGGGCGTGCGGGCATCCGTTCTGCGATCGTGGTCGTTGACGCGCGGCTATTTCTGGCGCACCCTGGGCGTGCTGCTGCTCGTTGGTCTGATTGTGCAGGTGATCAGCCAGATCGTCACGACCCCGGTCACGCTACTGTTCGGCGTGGGTACCGTGCTGGTGGACCCGACCGGCGCGTTTGCTGACCAGTCGTCGATTATCAGCGTGGTCGTCAGCCTGATCATCGCCATCCCGGTGGCGGCGGTCGCAGCCGTCGTGCAATCGGCCGCCGTCGCGCTGGTTTACCTCGACCTGCGCATGCGCAAGGAGGGCCTCGATCTGGAACTGGCCCGCTACGTCGAATCGGCCGCGCAGGGTGCAGACGTGCCCGACCCGTATCTGGCGCCGGCCGCTTCCGGCACGGGGTACTCGGCGGCATGACCGCGTTGGGCCTGGCGCAGCTCGGATCACTGCTCGGATCAGGGGTCGACCGGATCACGTTCTCCGTGCCGGGTGACGTGCCCGTGGTTCCCGACGCGCCCGGCGCCCGACAGTGGCTGCGCGAGGAACTCTCCAAGGCTCCCTACGAAGCGGCCCGACCCACGTGGTTCGACCGGGTGTCGCAGGGTTTTCTGGACTGGATCAATTCACTCAACGTCAGCGGCGACGGCAGCCTGCAGGGTTGGCTGCCGGCTGTCGCGATCATTCTGGTGCTCGCGGCCCTCGTGGCGGGCTGGCTGCTGTTCGGCGCTCCCAGACTGGCCAGGCGACGCCAGGCGGCGAGCGACCTGTTCGGCACGATCGACCAGCGCAGTAGCGCCGAGATGCGCACGGCGGCCGGTTCGGCGGCCAGCCGCGGAGACTGGAGCCTGGCCTGCGAGGAGATTTTTCGCGCCCTGGCGCGCGGCCTCGCCGAACGCACGGTGCTCTCGGTGACGCCCGGCACGACCGCGCACGATTTCGCCGTGCGGGCCCGCCTCACTTTTCCGTCGAGGGGTCCGGCCCTGGCCCTCGCGGCGCACACCTTTGACCGGGTACGCTACCTCGAGCAGGCCGCAACAGAGCCCGACTACCGCGCCCTCGCAACGCTCGAGGCCGAGCTCCGAGCGGCTTCTCCCGTCACGCTCGCCCCGCTGGCCGAGGCAGGCCGGTCATGAGCGCAACACAATTTGGTTCGCAAACGGACACCGCTGCCCGCGCCGGCGGTGCGGCCGGCGGTTCCGGCGGTTCCGGCGGTTACGGCGGTTTCGGCGTCGGTGCGCCCCCCGTCACGACCGTGGCAACGCCGAGCCTGCGCGCCGTGCTGCGCCGCTCCTCATTCTGGGTTATCGCCTTCGGCTGTATCGTGGCCGTCGCGGTAGTCGCCGTGCTCGTGTCTGGTGGCAGTAACGTGGCGGGCCGGGCACTGGCTGGCGACAATCCGGCGCCGGCCGGTTCGATGGCGCTCGTGGAGGTGCTGCGACAGCAGGGGGTCACGGTGACCCTGGCCAACTCGCTGGCCGAGGTGCGCGACACTGTCGGCAACGATTCGACCGTTTTCCTGTATGACGAGAACGGCTACCTCGACGGCGACCAGCTGACCGACCTGGCCGGCCTCGCCGCGCGCATCGTGGTCGTCGCGCCCGATTTTCTGTCCCTGCAGGCGCTGGCCCCGACCGTGGGCTTCGGCGGCGTGTCCGACGCGGAGTCGCTCACGGCGAATTGTGCAGTACCTGCCGCGAACCGGGCCGAGGAACTGTTGCCGGGTGGGAATACCCTCTCGATTCCCGAGGCGGCTGAGCATCCGCTCGTCACCGGCTGTTTTGCCAGCAGCACCGACACCTTCTCGCTGGTTCAGGTGGAGCACGACACGACCGGCGCCATCGTCTCCCTCGTGCCCGACGCCCGCGTGTTCAACAACGAGAACGTGACCGGTTATGGCAATGCGGCGCTCGCCCTCGGGCTGCTCGGGCCGAGCGACTCGCTCATCTGGTATTTGCCGACCCTGGCCGACCTTCCCCGCACCGGGCCGCCCTCTCTCTCCGAAATAACGCCCGGCTGGGTCAGCCCCGCACTCGTGTTGCTCGCACTCGTCGCTGTCGCCGCCGCCTTCTGGCGCGGCCGGCGGTTCGGACCGCTCGTGGCCGAGAACCTGCCGGTCACGGTGAAGGCGAGCGAGACCATGGAGGGTCGCGCCCGTCTCTATGCGCGCAGCAACGCACGACTGCGCGCGCTCGACGCGCTGCGCATCGGGACCGTGCAACGCCTCGCCCGGGCTGTGGGCCTCGGGCGCCTCGCGCATCTGGAGGACGTCATCGGGTCGGTCGCCGTGATCACCGGCAGCGCGCCCGAGGGGGTGCGCCGGGTGCTGGTCGACGAGATCCCCCGCTCCGACGCCCAGCTGATGGCACTGTCCGACGCCTTACAGGCCCTCGAGCACGCGACCGGCCGGGCCGTGCGGGCCGGGGCGGTGCCCGCTGCAGAGGTGTCGGCATCCGCTTCTCGTGAATTTGTATCCCCTCCAGCCGAAAGAATGGACCCATGACGACTCCCGCAACACCCATCACGCCCACCGACTCGCCCACTGATGTGATTGCCACCGTGCCCACGGAGGATGCCGCCGCCCTGCGCGCTGCGCTCAACCGGGTGCGCACCGAGGTCGGCAAGGCGGTCGTCGGGCAGGACGGCGCGGTCACCGGACTGATCATCGCCCTACTCGCCCGCGGCCACGTGCTGCTCGAGGGCGTGCCGGGCGTCGCCAAGACCCTGCTCGTGCGCACGCTCAGCCACGCGCTGAGCCTCGACACCAAGCGCATCCAGTTCACGCCCGACCTGATGCCGGGCGATGTGACCGGGTCGCTCATCTACGACGCTCGCGCGGGCGAGTTTGACTTTCGTCAGGGTCCGGTGTTCACCAACATCATGCTCGCCGACGAGATCAACCGCACGCCGCCGAAGACGCAGTCTGCGCTGCTCGAAGCGATGGAGGAGCGGCAGGTCAGCGTCGACGGCGAATCGCTGAAGCTGCCGGAGCCCTTCATCGTGGCCGCGACCATGAACCCGATCGAATACGAGGGCACCTACACACTGCCCGAGGCGCAGCTCGACCGGTTTCTGCTCAAGCTCGTGCTCGAGGTTCCACAGCGGGTCGATGAGATCGAGGTGCTGCGACGTCACGCGGCCGGATTCAATCCGCGCGACCTCGCCGGTGCCGGAGTGAGCGCGGTGCTCGGCGCGGCCGAACTCGCGGCGGCCCAGGCTGCGGTGTCTCACGTCGGATCCAGCGCGGACGTGCTCGCCTACATCGTCGATCTGGCCCGCGCCACGCGCACGAGTCCCTCGGTCAAACTTGGTGTCAGTCCCCGCGGAACGACGGCGCTGCTCGCCGCCGCGAAGGCGTGGGCCTGGCTGAGCGGCTATGACTCAATCACGCCCGATCACGTGCAGGCCATGGCGCTGCCGGTCTGGCGGCACCGCGTGCAGCTGCGCCCCGAAGCTGAACTCGAGGGTGTCTCGGTGGATGCCATTCTGCGCGGCGTTCTGCAGCAGGTTCAGGTTCCGATCTAGCGATGACTCTCACCGGACGGTTCGTTCTTCTCTGCGCCCTCGGCGTGGTGCCCATCGTGCTGTTCGGGCCCGACCTCGTGGCGGCCGCCGGCGTGCTCGCGCTCTGGCTGCTGCTGGTGCTCGTGCTCAGCGGCATCGACCTTGCTCTCGCGGCCTCGCCGCGCGCCGTGACGGTACAGCGGATACTGCCGGCCCGGGTGCGGCTGGGCGAATCGGTCACGAGCGAGCTATACCTGACCAACACCGGGCGGCGGCGTCTGGTCGCCGTCGTGCGGGATGCCTGGCAACCGTCGGCGGGCGCCGGCCGCAATCGCAACCGCGTCGTGATTCCGCGCGGGGAACGGCGGCTCGTCTCCCTCACACTCACGCCGTTTCGTCGCGGAGAACGACGGGTCGAACAGGTGACGGTGCGGTCGCGCGGACCGCTCGGTCTGTGGAACCGCCAGGCGACGCTGAATGCGCCCGGGCGCATTCGAGTACTGCCGCCGTTTCACGCCCGAAAACACCTCCCCTCGAGAATCGCGAGGCTCAAAGAGCTCGACGGACGCACGAGCGTGATGGTGCGCGGGCAGGGCACCGAGTTCGACTCGCTCCGCGAATACGTGCGCGGTGACGATGTGCGCTCGATCGACTGGCGGGCCACTGCACGGCGCAACGACGTGATGGTGCGCACTTGGCGACCGGAACGGGATCGTCGCGTTGTCATTCTGCTCGACACCGGTCGCACCGCCGCGGCGCGCGTGAACAACGAACCTCGGCTGGACACTGCATTTGAGGCCGCCCTGCTGCTCGCAGCCCTCACCTCGGTCGCGGGAGACCGGGTGGACTTTCTCGCCTTTGATCGCCGGGTGCGCGGCCGGGTGCAGGGCGCCAGCGGCGCGGCGTTGCTCTCGCAGATGGTTGATTCCATGGCTCTCATCGACCCGGAACTCATCGAGATGGACTGGGCGGCTGTTCCCGGCCAGGTGCGCGGCATCACGAGCCAGCACGCCCTCATCGTGGTACTGACGTCGATCGACGCCGCGGGCGCGTCGACGGGGCTGCTCTCGGTGCTGCCACAGCTCACCAAACGGCACACGGTGCTCGTGGCCTCCGTGCTCGACCCAGCCACCGTCGAGGCGGCAGCGACCCGCGGCGGACGCGCTGAGATCTACCGCGCAGCAGCAGCGGAACGGGCTCTGCTCGACGTGGCACGCGTGTCGGCCGCCATCCGTCAATTGGGAGCGGATGTTGTCACCGCCTCCCCCGCGCAGCTACCGCCAGCCCTGGCCGACCGGTACATCGCGTTGAAGGCTGCCGGCCGGCTCTGACCCAGGCGGCGCGCCGGGCAGCCCGTCAGGCAGCGTAGATGCGGGTGCTGCCGGCCTCGAACTCGCTCAGGTCGCCGGTTTCACCGGCGCGCGTGGCACGGCCGCCGAGCACGATCACGTAGGTCAGGAATGCGCCGAGCGCGACAGCTCCGATGCCGATCTTGATCGGCCACGGCCAGGGCTGCGGGGTGACAAAACCCTCGATGATGCCCGAGACCAGCAGCACAAAGACGAGGCCGATCGCCACCGTGAACAGCGCTCGGCCGTCTTCGGCGAGTGCCTGCCCGCGTGTGCGTGCGCCGGGCGCGATCCAGGCCCAGAAGATGAGCAACCCGCCGGCCGCGGCGAAGAAGATCGCGGTGAGCTCGAGCAGCCCGTGCGGAGCGATGTAGAGAAAGAACACGTCGCCCTTGTCGTAGGCGAACATAATCGCGGCGGTGGTGCCGAGGCCCATGGCGTTCTGCAGAATGATGAAGGGCACGTAGACGCCGACGATGCCGAAAGCGATGCACTGCGCGGCGATCCAGGCATTGTTGGTCCAGACGAACCCGGTGAACGACGCCGCAGGGTTCGCTGAGTAGTAGCCGACGAAGTCCTTGTTGGCTAGCTGGGCGAGTTGGGCATCCGTTCCCAAATTGGCCAGCACCCGCGGATCGTTGTAGGCCCAGAACGCGTACAGCCCGGCGACCACGAAGGTGACCACGGCGACGGCGAGGGTGAGCCAGCGCAGACGGTACAGGGCCGCCGGCAGCTGGACAACGAAGAAGCGGGGAATCTGCGCCAACAGATTGGCACTCACCCCGGTGAAACGCAGCCGGGCCCGGGACAGGCCGACCGACAGCCGGTCGCCTTCCAGAGTCGAACCAGCAGTCGACTTGATCGCGGAGAGCTGGGTGGCGCCGGCCTGATAGCGCTCGATGAGCTCGTCGGACTGGGCACCGGTCAGATGCCGCCGGGCCCCGAGCTCGGTCAGGCGATCCCAGTCGGCGCGATGCGCGGCCGTGTATGCGTCTAGATCCATCTGGTTCAATAGTAGACATGACGGAGACCGCGCGCCCCACCGATCGTGCCGACAGTCACAGTGACGACCTGAGCCGCGACGACGAGCTCGTCACCGGCGAGGCGGTCGCGCTCGACGTGCGACCGGCCAGCGTCATTCTGCGCGCCGCTGGCTCGATCATCGACACGGCGGCCTATGTGGCCCTGTACCTGCTTTTTGTCCTGGCTTTCTTTCTGGGCCTGGCTGAGTCCACCGATGCGGCGCTCACCCAGGCGCTCTCGATTGCTGCCCTGGTCTTCTCCCTGCTGATCGTGCCGGTACTGGTCGAGACCCTCACGCACGGCCGATCCCTCGGCAAGCTCGCCATCGGAGCTCGCATTGTGCGAGACGACGGAGGAGCGATCTCCCTGCGCCACGCGTTCATTCGGGGCCTCACCGGCGTGCTCGAGATCATCATGACCCTCGGCGGACTCGCTGCCACCACGGCACTGCTCAACGGCCGCTCAAAGCGCCTGGGCGATCTGCTGGCCGGCACGTACAGCCAGCACGAACGTGTGCAGCGCAATAAAGAAGTTCCGCGCCCACTGCCCGAGGCGTTGGTCCCCTGGTCGCAGACCGTCGATATCGCCCGGCTGCCCGACCGGCTGGCGCGTCGCGTCGCCCAGTACCTGCGCCAGTCGTCACACCTGACGCCGCTCACCCGCGAACGCTTGGCCCAGACCCTGGCCGCGGAGGTCACCCCCTTCGTCTCCCCACTCCCCGACGCTCCGGCCGAGTTCTTTCTCGTCGGCGTCGCCGCCGTACGCCGCGACCGCGAGTACACCGCTCTTCTCCTCGAGCGCGAGCGCCTGGCCCGTCTCTCACCGGTCTTGACCGGCCTCCCCCACGGCTTTCCCGACCGCTAACTGAAACAGCACCGCCGCGCACCGAGTGCCCAACTGTTGGTCGACCAATGGAGACACTCGACCGACGGGAGCTATAGGACGACCAGCGTGCAGGCCTGTGGCCTGGCGTCTTCATGTTGTGGGCGGGTGGTGAGATGTTCGCGGGGATCGGTGTTGGTCTCAGCGTTCTCACGACCCCGGGCGCAACCTGAGAGAGGCCGCTCGTGGGCGGGGCGTTAACGCAAGAAAGCCACCCCGTGAGGGATGGCTTTCCTGTTTG
>NZ_JAJAYI010000079.1 GCF_026786305.1 Cryobacterium sp. | reverse complement strand
GGACGGCATCGGTAATTTCGCCATGGCCCCCGACTACGCCGACCCCCCCGCGGGCCAGCCCGCGGTCTGGTCGGGATCGCACATAGACACCGTGCCCAATGGTGGTGCCTTCGACGGAGCGCTCGGCGTTCTCGCCGCGGTCGAGTGTTTGCGCCGCATACAGGAGGAACATCCGGCGCTGGACCGCCCGGTGCGAGCGGTCATGTTTACGGACGAAGAGGGCAACTACGCCCACCTGTTCGGGTCGAGCGCCTTGGCACGGGGCTTCTCGCACGCCGAACTTGAGGCGCTCACCGGCCGGGATGGCGACCGTTTTGCCGACACTTTCGAAGCGGCCGGCGGTGACCTCGATGCCGCCGCGGCATCGAAGCTGGACCCGGCTGCGCTGCACGCGACGGTGGAGCTGCACATCGAGCAGGGACCCACGTTGGAGCAGCTTGGGCACGACATCGGTGTGGTCACCAGCATCGTGGCGCTCGGCGGCGGCGTAGTCTCCTTCCTGGGCCGGGCCGACCACGCCGGGACAACTCCGATGGACCGGCGCCAGAATGCGCTCACCGCCGCCGGCGCACTCTTGGTGGCCCTACCCGAGGTGGCCGCCGGTGTCAGCGGACGTGCAGTCGTTACCTCGGGAATCGTCACGGTCGAGCCGGGAAGCGCCAACGTGATTCCGGGGACGGCGCGGGTTACGGTGGACTTTCGGGAGGCCGAAGCGGAGCTGGTAGATGCCCTTCAGTCGGGCATCGTGGAGGCGACCAGGGAGATCGCGCTGCGGTACGGGGTGGACGCGGAATTCGATTTCGAGACCACTATTCCGCCGGTGCTTCTGGACGCCGGGATCCAAGCGACGATCACCGCTGCGGCTACGGCCCGGGGACTCTCGCACAGCGCACTGCCCTCCGGCGCGGGGCATGACTCGCAGAACATGGTCCGGCTGGCGCCGACGGGCATGATCTTCGTGCCGAGCATCAATGGACGCAGCCACTGCCCTGAGGAGGAAACGGCGTGGGCAGACGTCGAGAACGGCGCCAACGTGCTGCTCGACACCCTGCTGAGTCTGGCGCGCGACTGAGGTGAAACCGGGCAGGCTTGCGGCGCAGGCATAATCCCGTTCGGGATTCGATAAGATCGCTTCGCGCAAAGGGAGTACTCCCCGCGTTCACGTTTACAAGAGTTGTAGTGCGGCCCTTCGTTCACGGCAAGAGCCGACAGGTCAGGGCGCATCGACGGCAGACCGGTGCGCCGGCCCACGCCTTTCTGCTGGCGATCTTCGCCGTGCGGGTTTCTGGGTACTTCGTTGCTTGCGATCTGATGCGGCCTAAACACTGGCCTTGACCAAATTTCGTGGACACCTTCTAAGAGAAAATGTTCACTATGGCAAAGACCCGTCGGCAGTTCACTCCTGAGTACAAAGACGAGGCCGTGAAGCTGGTTATCAATACTGGCCGGGCGGTCGCGAATGTGGCCCGTGAGCTCGGCATCAATGAGGCCTCGCTTGGCCGTTGGGCGACCGCGTTCAAGGCTCGCAACGACACTGGCGAGACGGCGGTGACCGAATCTGAGCGGGCCGAGTTGCTGCGGTTACACAAAGAAAACGCTGACCTGAAACTTGATCGGCCGTTCCTAAAAAAGCGGCCATCTTCTTCGCCCAGGAATCATCGGATACGAACGGAAAGCGTTCGAACTGATTGGAGCAAGAAGGACAACTTCATCATCGTTCGCACCGCCCGATTACTGGAAGTATCCCGTTCGGGCTATTACGCCTAGGCCGGGCGTGAGGCCTCGTCGGCCGAGCTCCGGCGGGTGCATATCGAACAGAAAGTCACGTTCCTGCACGGTGATTCCGATGAGGTAGAAGAGAAGCCCGGCTATTGCCGTCCAGCCATCGCCCGTGCTCAGATCCTGACCGACGTTTGCCCGAACATAAAATATCGCCATTCCGATGATTGACAACCCAAAGGCTGAAAAATAAACGCCAACAGGCGTCGGGACCAACGTGTACGATGCCAAACGAGCGGCCCCAATTTCAGCTGCCGCGGTGACCATTGGACGCACGGCCGATCCATCTGGCACTCCGGTTAGTATCGCTACATCGTCTTTCAGTAGCGCCCGCAGTCGATTCGCACGAAGGAAGACGGAACCTCCGCCGAGAATGAACGGCAGTGCGGCCGCAACGATAGTTTCCCAGTGCATCGCTTAGCTCCCGGATATTTGAGGATGTGCTCAACATATCGGATCGCGGCGTTTCCACAACCATGCGGCGCACCCAGAGGAGCCGCAGTGGTACCTCAGAACTGCCGAGGTCGCGCGCCGCGGCGCGCAGGATCGCCTCGAGACTGGACCAGCCCGAAGGCGGGTTGACGAAGGTCCCAAGCCCGCGCCGAACGTATACAATTTTCTGCGCTTGGAGACTCTTGATGGCTTCCCGAGCGGTCAGACGGCTGACGCCGGCCTCCTCGGCGAGGACAGCCTCCGGCGGCAGCGGCTCGTGGGCCGCAAACACTCCCCGAAGGATTCGGTCGAGGAGGCTTTCAACCAAGTCATCGACTAGGGACGTTCTATTCATGAGACCGATTCCTTTGCCCGGGCGCGGCGTCGGACTCGATTTAGTGTATCGGCGTCACACCCTCAACTCCGGCTCTCCCGACCACGTTCCGCAATTGGGGCCCGCGATTCTCCATCGGATCTACCCAGGACCGTCAGTCGAGAGAGCACTAACGGGCAGTCGTCGATCCCGCTCGGCGCCACGGTCGCAGCTAATAGGAGCGGTTCTTTCAGAATTTCCGGATTCCGCGGGTCCTGCTGCCACCCTCTTCTGGGGCTGTCCACGCTTTTGCGTGTCGCGTAGCTTCGATGGCGGGGGGGGTCATCATCGATAATCATTCTGACGTGGCCGTTCAACCGACGCTGCGCTCGCGCGGTCCCGCCTACTCCGTGATGCAAGAGTGCCTGCGGATTCAGGCGACCGCCCCGCCCTAAAGCGCGGCCGCAAGACTCTTCGGCCAAAATCCGCTAAACCCTGAAGCCCGCAGCTGGTACGGCGGTGCCCTTGGTGAAATCGAAGTTGCAGAGGTGCTCTCGAAGCTCGGCCCCGAATGGACCGTGCTCCACGCCGTACCCGTCGGCTCTGGCTCCTCCGACATCGACCACGTCGTGATCGGGCCAGCGGGGGTCTTCACGATCAACACGAAAAACCACACGGGAAAGATCTCTGAACTGTCTTGATCCGATCCGTGTCTCCGCGACGTTGCCCACATCTGCGGAGGCTCACAACGTGTCTCTGCGTTACTACGAAGACATCGTGGGTCGCTACTACGGGCGCCCCGCCACCCGACCGGAGGTCCTCGATGCGCAGGCCGGTTACCCCAGCGATGACCTGGCCCCACCCACCGGGCTGTTTCTGCTTGCTGAACAGGGATCGACCGTTCTCGGCTGCGCGGGAATGCGGATTCGGCCGGGCAATATCGGCGAGGTGACGAGAGTGTTTGTGGTTCCCATGAAGCGAGGGCACGGCGTGGGCAGGCTCCTCATGGAGGACATGGAGCGCAGGGCACGCGGGGTCAGACTCACTACCCTGCGGTTGGACACGCGCTCCGATCTCCTTGAAGCGCGAGGCCTGTACGCGTCGCTTGGCTTCATCGAGGGGGAAGCACACAATGCGGACCCCTACGCGAACCACTGGTTTCGAAAAGAGCTTGTGCAGGCAACGTCTTCGTGATCGCCGCTGTGAACGACGTTTTGTCACCCCTTTTCAGACCGCAGGTCATCACTGAAAGTGTCGGCACGAAGATCGCGCCAGTTCAGGCCGGAGGGTCTCCTTCGGTGCGAGAGTGGTTTGATGACTGAAACCTTTGAACCGGCGCTCGTCCCCGAGCTCCTGGTCAGCGACATCGATCGCAGCCTTGCCTTCTGGTGCGATCTGTGCGGTTTCGAGATTCGTCACTCGCGACCCAAGGAGCGCTTCGCGTATATATCGCTCGGCTCCGCCCATCTCATGCTGGAGCAAATCGGAATCGGTCGGAACTGGATCACTGGCCCACTCGAGACCCCCTTCGGTCGAGGAATCAACTTTCAGATCAATGTACCCAGCATCACGCCACTGGTCTCCGCTCTCGCAGATGCCGGTATCGACCTCCTCATGCAACCCGAAACGAAGTGGTACCGCATCGGAGACGATGAAGCCGGGGTGGAGCAGTTCCTCGTTACGGACCCCGATGGCTACCTCATCCGCTTCCAAACTTCTCGCGGCCGCCGACCTGTGCCCCGGTCGACCATCTAACTCGAAAGCACCCCTGCAGCGCTCAGGTACGCGGCAGAGATACCTCGCCGCTTTGCCCTCAACTGTGGCCGGACGGAGGACCCCTCGATCTTCTTCAACTATTAGTGGAATTGCCACAGCGAAAGTGCCTGCAGGGTACGCCGAGCACACCCGATCGCTCGCCCGTTGGCCCTTCGTTCACAGAATATGGTTTACCCGAACTGCTTACGTCGAACTAGTCAATGGAGTCAAGACGTCAGAATCGCCTTCGATGTGTCTCTTCACGACAGGCGCAGCACGCGGCAGATCTCAATCCAGAACCGCTGCCACCGCTTCAATTTCTACAAGCTGATCGGTGTAGCCGAGTACGGTAACGCCCATCAGTGTGCTGGGCACATCATGCGAACCGAACGCGGATCGAACGACGTCCCACGCTTGGATCAGGTCATTCTGATTAGTCGTGGCAACGAGAACTCGCGTGGTAATCACATCGGTCAAAGACGCGCCAGCTGCTTCCAGCACGACAATGAGGTTCTCGACACACTTTGATGCCTGCAATTCATAGGAAATCCTTCCCACCGTGTTCCCGTGCTGATCCAGCGGGCAAGCGCCCGCGAGAAAAATGAGCCGCGCCCCCACGGGGGCGGTGGCGGCGTACGCGTACTCGGCCAAACTCGAAAGGCGTGCAGATCGGATTAGCTCCACTGAGGTTGGCATGGCTTCAGACTACGAGAGCCAGCATCACTTGGCACATAGAAACCAAACTCGGGGAGATTTGTCGCCGGAGCGGAGGTATCTTGGATACAGGGAGTAACGACATTGCATCATCGCACGTCTACTTCTGGAGGATGAGATGTCCCGCGCCACTGATCGCCCCGGCACCGTCCTTCTGGTCATCGACGCCCAGAACGGTGTCCTGGCCAATGCCGACCAACGCGACCATGTCGTGGCCAACATCGCGACTCTCGTTGAACGCGCCCGCGGCGAAGCAGTGCCGGTCGTCTGGGTGCAGCATTCCTCGGACGCCCTGCCCATGGACACCGCCGTCTGGCAGATCGTTCCCGAACTCGAACCAGCGAGCAGTGAAGCTGTGATCCGCAAAGAATACGGGGACTCATTCGAGGCAACCGACCTGGAACAGGTGCTCGAGGAAGCCGGTATCGGCCACCTCGTGGTGGTCGGTGCACAAACGGACGCCTGCGTGCGCTCCACCCTGCACGGTGGATTCACCCGCGGATACGATGCAACGTTAGTCTCCGATGCACACACCACCGAAGATCTCACCGAGTGGGGAGCGCCGCCTCCCGCAGAAGTGATTGCACACACCAATCTCTACTGGAGCTTCCAGACCGCACCCGGCCGCACTGGCAAGGTCGTGACGACGGCCGACGTCGAGTTCACGCGAAAGCCCTCCTCGCCAGCGAGCTAGAACCTCCACGCGCGAACGCCTGAAGGCGACAATCCCACACCACGTACCGGCACCAAATACCCGTCAGTACAAAATCACCCTAACCGCCGCCCAGGTCAGGCTCCTCCCCTCGGCCAATTTTGAGGCCGTACTCGTCGAGCTTATTCAATTCAGGCTCGCGATCTGGATGAGGTTGCCCCGAAGGAATCGTCGAGGACCGCAGTGGTGCTCGGCCCGACATCCGTGGGTGGTTGGGTGAAGGTGACGCCCGGTGCCGTGAGGCGTTTGTGTTGGGCACCGTCCTTGTCGCCCAAGCTGGCACTGGAAGTATCCCTGCCGCCGTAGTTCTGCTCGTGGCCATCGTGAAAATTACCGGCCAAGTCAACGCGGCGGTCGCGGCGGTCGCGGCGGTCGCGGCGGTCGCGGCGGTCGCGGCGGTCGGTACGGACCCACAGCGGCAGAATAGAGGGATGAGCGACGCCGGTGATTTTGTAGATCTCACGCTACAGAACGAAGCTACCTGGGAGCGCGCAGCGCAGGCGAACGCCCGGTGGGGATACGAACTGGACTTCTACGGTGCATCCGTCGGAGCCGTGCGAGGAACCATTCGTGACCTGACCCGCCGATATAAGAACATGACGCACGACGAGGTGACCGCGCTGAGCACTGAACTGTGGAACGTGCCGGTGTTCGAACGCCGTCTTGCGGCAATCGTGCTGCTGCAGGCGAATCTATCCCGGCTCGACAACACCGACCTCACCAGAATCGAGGGATTTCTGCGCGGCGCAATGCTGCCAGAGATCAGCGATCCGCTCACTTTCGACGTGGTGGTTCCCTTGATCGAGGCCCTGAGCGGGTCCAACCGCACACGGGCGGAGACAGCCCTCGAACGATGGGCCCACGATGGCAACCCTTGGTTGCGCCGGGCTGCACACGGTATAGCGGCCAAACTCGCGAGCCCAGAGATATCTGACCCACCGGGAAAGTCACCTTCGCAACGCTCCTGAGCGCTTCGCGGCCAGTTCACGTTGTTTATGCCAGTCGACCGCTGGGACATCATGCACTCCTGGCCTCGCGTGGCAGGGTGGGCGCGTTCACGTCCTGCGGCACCATTTGATCGGCTAGCGACTTCGATGGGCGCCGCGACCCGACAGCACTCCCCCGCGTCGTGTCATCCGCAAAAGCAGTGTGATCTGTGGCGATTGTTTTCGGCCCCATTGTTCCCACCGGTGCGACCTGGGATACCACCAAAGGCTGGTTCTCCAATTGGGTCGCGTTCGGCCTCGCCCTAATCCTCTGCGCAGAATCGTCGACTGGTGGCCCTCGAAGAGAGATTGAAGCAGATGATCACCGAGCAGCGTTTTGCAGCCCAAAAGCGCCATGCCCCCGGTGCCCTGGCCTTTGTTCTAGTCCGGCGCTACAGGCCCCAGCTGCGGCCGAACATCCCCTCGAAATCGCCAGTACCGGGACTTGCCGGCCCCCGTCGAGAGCCGAGATAGGACCCGACCACCGCGGCGCCGAGATCGTCGAGCTCCGGTGCCACGACGGTACCGCCCACGCGCCTGGCCATCGAGTCGATGAACCTCGCGAGCCCGGCATCTTCTCCGAGGCGGAAGAACGTGGTCTGGGCCCCGAGCCGCATCGACCTGTCGAGCTCGCGCACCGAGTGGGCAATGGTGAGCGGATCGGGCGGGTAGCGGAAGTAGACCTCGCCGCCAGGCTCGAGGTGGGAGGTTGGCTCGCCGTCGGTGACGATGAGAAGCACCGGCTGCGCGGTCGGATGCCTGCGGAAGTGGCGGTTGGCGAGCATCAGCGCATGATGCAGATTGGTACCCTTGTCGTAGGTGGCATCGAGAGCGGTGAGGTGCTCGATGTCGAGCTCCTCCGCGTAGCGGCCGAACCCGATGAGCTTGAGGTCGTCCCCCCGGAACCGCGTGCTGATGAGGGTGTGCAGCGCGAGCGCCGTTCGCTTCATCGGCACCCATCTGTCCTCCATGGCCATCGAGAAGGAGGTGTCGACAAGCAGGGCGACACAGGCCTGGGTGCGGGCCTCGGTCTCCTGCACCTCGACGTCGCCGATTTCGATCTTGACGCCCGATCCGGTCGAGCCGCCCTGCCCGGCCATGCGGGTGATCGCGTTGGTGATGGTGCGCGTCACATCCCACGGCTCGGTGTCGCCGAAGTTCCATTCGCGGGTGGAGCCGGAGCGCTCCCCCGCAGTTCCCGCCCGAAGCAGGTCCCTGCGGCCTTGGCGACCGGACATACGCTCGGCAACGTCGCGCAGCAAAACTTTGCCTAGCTGGCGCATCGCTTTCGGCGTAAGCCGGAGCAAGCCGTCGGTCGCGCGTTTCAGAGTGCCCGAATCACGCAGCGCCTTCTCGAGCTGTTGGAGTGCGCGGGCGTCGGTTCTCGCCTCGTCGCCGAGTTGACGGGCAAGTTTGTCGAGGTCGAGATCTTCCATGCCTGAACCGGCATACGATTGGGAAAGTTGCTCGGAGAGGTCGTCGAGGTCGGCGATGTCCTGAAAGACCCCGGTACCGTCTCCGAGGCCGAGGCCCTCGGCGCCATCCATCTGCTCTCCTCCTCCCCAGTCCTCACCCGGGCGCAGCGCCTGGAGCGCCGCGTCGAGTCGGGAGAGCGATTGCATCAGCTGGGGAGAGCCGAAAGCCTGTTGCGAGAGCGCGTCGAGTTCGTTGAGCTGCTCCTCGGTCATCGAATTGCGCATACGCTGGGCGGCGGCAGCCCGCTGGGCGAGCGAGTCAATGAGCTCGCCGACGTTGGCCGGATTCTCGGGAAAGTTCTGCCCGTGCTTGGCCATGAACCGCTCGAACTGGGCGGCGGTGTCTTCTCCGCGCCGATGGGCCTCGAGCAGGTCGTTGAGGTCGTCGAGCAATTCGGTGATGGCTGCGCGGTCGTCATCGGTCGCGTTTTCGAGCGCCGTTTTCATGCCGGCGAAGCGCTGGTCGAGCATTTCTCGCCCGAGCAGGTCCTTAATCTTCTCGAAGTCGGCGCGGGCTTCCGCACTCTGCCAGTCGTAACTCCCAAGCTCGCTTACGGCCGCCGCGGGCGAGGCCGGGAGATTGTCCAGTTGCATTTCGGCGAGCGCACGGTCGGCGTCGTCGAGATCGACGTCGCGGGCGAGCTGTGCGCGTTCGGCACTGACCGCCTTGTCGAGCAGTTCGCGAATTTCCTGCAGGGTGCCGTTGAGGTTATGTTTGCTCGTCAGCTCGCGGCGGCGGGCGGCGACTAGACGGGCGAGGTCGTCGAGCCCGGTGCGGTCCGTGCCTCCGCGGCGCAAAAACTCGCGCATGGCTAGTTCCGGGGAGTATCCGGCCATCACATCCTCCCCGATGGCGTCGAGGGCTTCGGCGATGTCGACGGGTGGGGCGAGCGGATCGGGTCCGCCCGCGTACCGCCCGTAGCGGGAGGAGCCGGCGAGTCGGCGATTTGCCCTAGCCATAGATTACCTCGCCACTGCCGCTCTCCTTGCTGATGCGGCGCGTCAGATACAGACCCTCAAGAGAGAGTTCGATAGCGCTGGCCCGCTGCCCGTCGTTGGTGGCGCCGAGGCGGGCGCAGATCTCGTCGTACAGTTCGGATTCGCCGAGAGACGGCAGCCCGGCGAGAAAGTCGCGGGCGGTGACCTGCTCTCCCGTGATGACCATCACCCCGTTCTCGATCGCCTCTACGAGTGGATCGAAGTCGAGCCCGCGCAGGTGAGCTTTCACCGTCTCCGCCGTGGCCGAGCGCAGCAGGTGGTCGAGAATCTCGTCTTCCCGTCCGTCCTCGCCCGACTCGAATTCGATCTTGCCGCCGAGCACATCGACCGCCGTTTCGAGATCGACTGGGCGCGCGACGGCATCCACTTCTCCCTGACGCGTGGCCCGGTGGATCGCCGCCGCCGCGATGGTTTCGGCGCCCGCGATGGCGAATCGTGCGCTGACACCGCTGCGCTGGTCGACCGCGGAAGACTCGCGCAATCCCCGGGTGAAGCGGGCGAGGATTTCGACGAGGTAGCCGGGTACCTCGGCCATGAGCTCCGACTCCTGGCGAATGATCGCAACTTCGTCGAGAAGGTCAGTCGGATAGTGGGTGCGAATCTCGGCTCCGAACCGGTCCTTCAGCGGAGTGATGATGCGGCCGCGGTTCGTGTAGTCCTCGGGATTCGCGCTCGCGACGACGAGCACATCGAGCGGGAGGCGCATCACGTAGCCGCGAATCTGGATGTCTCGCTCCTCCATAACATTGAGCATGGCGACCTGGAGCCGCTCGGCGAGGTCGGGGAGCTCGTTGATCGCCACGATGCCGCGGTGGCTGCGAGGGATCAGCCCGAAGTGGATGGTTTCGGGGTCGCCGAGGCTGCGACCCTCGGCGACCTTCATTGGATCGACGTCGCCGATGAGGTCGGCGACGCTCGTGTCGGGGGTCGCGAGCTTCTCGGCGTACCGCTCGTCGCGGCCGCGCCAGGCTACGGGCAGGTCGTCGCCGAGATCCGCGGCACGGCGCATGCTCGCCGTGGTGATCGGATCGTACGGATGCTCGCCGAGGTCGGATCCCTCGATTATCGGCGACCACTCGTCGAGCAGACCCACGATCGTTCGCAACAGGCGGGTCTTGCCCTGGCCTCGCTCACCGAGAAGCACGATGTCGTGGCCGGCGATTAGTGCCCGCTCGAGCTGCGGGATCACGGTGGCATCGAACCCGTGCAGTCCCGGCCAGGGGTTGCGGTGCTCGCGCAGGGCACCGAGTAGGTTATCGCGCAGCTCGGCGCGGAGGGTCTTGTGGATGTGTCCCGACGCTCGCAGGCCACCCACCGTTGTCGCGATTGGACGATTCACTCCTGTCATGTTACTCCCGCACGCCGACAATTCCGGGTGTGAGGATCCGGATGGTCAGGCGACTGTCAGCGCCGCCAAAAACTCATCGGCCTCGGTACGTATGGTGTAATCCACCCGCACGTCGGCGAGGGTCACGCTGCAGTCCGCAACGACGACGAAAATCGTCAAGGACGGGACGGCACACGTCGCATCCGCAGTGCTTTCGCTGCTCCCCGAGAAATCGCGGGCCTTCCCGCCAACCTTGACGCGGCGAACAGCGCAACCAAGAGTGGTGCGCCCGGACAGATAAGTCTCAGCAAAGATTCCTCATACGCAAAATATCACGCCGGATCAGCGGGCCAATCGCTCCGATGAATGTCTAGAATTCCACACCACTACCTGGGACGTGACCCCACAAGGTCATCATTAACTCATTAAATTCATCTCTATTTGGCCCAAAACGACAACGTACAATTTGAGGCAGTCAACCGTCGAGACGCTCGGGGCGGGGCACCGAGCTCAGCGACTAGGTCCGGCTCAGCGTTTCCTCATCGGCCGCAACATTCTTCTGCACGGCGAACTGGGTCCGGTGCAATTCCTCGTACCGCCCACCCACAGCCAGCAGTTCCTCGTGCGTACCGCGCTCCACGATCGAGCCGTCCTCAACAACGAGGATCAGGTCCGCGCTGCGGATGGTGGAGAGGCGGTGTGCGATCACCATCGCCGTCCGTCCCTTGAGCGCCTCGCTGAGCGCCGCCTGCACGGCGGCCTCAGACGTCGAGTCCAGCGCCGCCGTCGCCTCGTCGAGGATGACGACGCGCGGATGGGCGAGCAGGAGCCTCGCGATGGTCATCCGCTGGCGCGCGCCTCCGGACAGCCGGTAGCCGCGCTCTCCCACCATGGTGTCCAGCTGGTCCGGCAGGGACCGGACGAGCGGCTCGAGCCGCGCGCGGCGGATGGCGTCCCACACCTCGTCGTCGGAAGCCTCCGGCCTCGCGAGGCGCAGATTGGAGAGGATGGTCTCGTGGAACAGGTGGCCGT
>NZ_JAJAYI010000078.1 GCF_026786305.1 Cryobacterium sp. | reverse complement strand
CCGACTACGACCTGGAATAAGCTAACCGCTGACTTTATGGGCGCCATCGGCTAACGGCTCCCGCACGTCTGCAGGACGGCCGTGGTCCGTATGCTTTGGCATCGGGCCACGGCCGTGATACGACCCTTGGACCACGAAGAGAGCCAGGCCATGCGCACCACCGACAACGACGTCAGCACCACAAAGCCCACGAAACGCCAGCATCAGGCGGCGATGATTGCCGAGCGTGCCTCGGGCGGTCTCCGGGCAATCCTGATCAAGATTGCACTGCTCGGTATCGTCGACGCCGTCGCCGTCTACGCCATCTTCATGTTGTTCATCAAGGAACAGTGGATCATTCTGGTGCTCGTCGCCGCGGTCACGCTGCTCGTGAACTGGATCTACTTCACCCCGGGCAAGCTTCCGGCCAAGTACCTCGCGCCCGGCGTGCTCTTTCTCATCGTCTTTCAGATCTTCGTGATCGGCTACACCGCCTACATCGGCTTCACCAACTACAGCACCGGCCACAACAGTGACAAGGCGCAGGCGGTGTCCGCACTGATGAGCTCGGCCCAGGACCGCGTACCCGACTCGCCGACCTACGCGGTGACCGTGCTCGATCAACTCGGCACACTCAATTTCTTGGTCACCGATCCTGATGGCACAATCAGTGTCGGTAACAGCGACAACCCGTTGGCCCCGGTCACGGGTGCCACGATCGAGGCGGGCGAAGCCGTCGCCCTCACCGGCTACACCACCCTGAGCTTCCAGGACATCCTCGCTCGCACCGGCGAGATCACGGCGCTGGCCGTACCCCTATCCGCCGATCCCAACGACGGTGCCCTGCGCACCCCCGACGGCAGTAGCGCCTACGTCTACCTCTCATCGCTCGTCTACGACGAGCGGGCCGACACCATGACGGATGCCGACACCGGTGCGGTCTACACCGACACCGGGGAGGGTGCTTTCGTCTCCGACTCCGGCGAGGAGATGCTCCCGGGTTGGCGCATCAACGTTGGATTTGACAACTTCGCTCGCGCCTTCACTGAGGAAGGCATCCGCACCCCACTGATCAACGTGACGGTGTGGACCATCGTCTTCGCGGCCCTCTCCGTTGCCTCCACCTTCTTTCTGGGGCTGTTCCTCGCCATCGTCTTCAACGACATGCGCATGAAAGGCCGTAAGTTCTACCGCGTCGCCATGATTCTGCCCTACGCCTTTCCGGCATTTCTCTCGGCACTGGTCTGGGCTGGCATGCTCAGCGAAAGCTTCGGCTTCGTCAACCAGGTGCTGCTCGGCGGTGCCCAGATACCCTGGCTCACCAACGAGTGGCTGGCCAAGTTCAGCATCCTCCTCGTGAACCTCTGGCTCGGCTTTCCCTATATGTTCCTGGTCTGCACGGGGGCGCTGCAGTCGATCCCGAAGGAGCTGGAGGAGGCCGCGACCGTTGATGGCGCGCGGCCCTGGGCGGTGTTCCGGCTGATCAAGCTGCCGCTGCTGCTCGTGTCGGTCGCTCCCCTGCTGATCGCTTCGTTCGCGTTCAACTTTAACAACTTCAACCTGATCTACATGCTCACCGGCGGTGGCCCGCGTGACGCCGCGGCCGACGTCAACGTTGGCGCGACCGACATTCTGATCTCGATGGTCTACAAGGTGGCGTTCACCGGACAGGCCCGTGACTACGGGCTCGCGAGTGCGTTTTCGATCATCATCTTCATTCTGGTGGCGATCATTTCGATCGTCAGCTTTCGAAAAACCAAGGCGCTCGAGGAGCTGAACTGATGGCATCCGCCACTCTCAAAAGTGCTGACCGTAAGGTCAGCTCCGCACAGCGCCCGGTCACGGTGAAGCGTTGGTTCACGGCAACCGGATGGCGCCACGCCGTGGGCCTGGTCATGGTCGTGTTCTCGGGTTTCCCGCTGCTCTACGTGCTTTCGGCGTCGCTCAACCCGCGCGGCACATTGACCGGCTCGAACGCCCTGTTCCGGGAGGTCGGATTCGACGCCTACGCACGCATTCTGACGAACCCGGAGATACCGTTCGGCACCTGGTTCGCCAACACGCTCATGATCGCCGGAATCACGTCGATCTGCACGGTCTTTCTCGGCGCCCTCGCGGCGTATTCCTTTTCGCGAATGCGATTCACCGGCCGGCGCACCGGGCTACTCGTGCTGGTGCTCGTGCAGATGTTTCCGCAGCTGCTTGCCGTCGTCGCGATCTTTTTGGTGATGAGCACGATCGGTGACCTGTTTCCGGCAATCGGCCTGAACACCCAGATCGGGCTGATCATGGTCTACCTGGGCGGAGCACTCGGGGTGAACACGTACCTCATGTACGGGTTCTTCAACACCATCCCGGCGTCCATCGACGAGGCGGCGAAGATTGACGGTGCGAGCCACGCGCGCATCTTCTTCACGATCATCCTGCGCCTGGTTGCTCCGATTCTCGCCGTCGTCGCGCTGCTGTCATTCATTGCCACGACGAATGACTTCGTGGTGGCGAGCGTGTTGCTCGTCGACCCCGAGAAGCAGACCCTCGCCGTGGGCCTGTACCGGCTCGTCTCCAACCCGAACTACGCCGACTGGAGTGCGTTCTCGGCTGGTGCCGTGCTCGCGGCACTCCCGGTCATGGCCCTGTTCCTCTACCTGCAGAAGTACATCGTCGGCGGCCTCACCGCCGGCTCAGAAAAGTAGCCGGCTCAGAAATTCAGCAGGCTCAGAGACGCAGCAGGCTCAGCGGCGAGACGCCGTCGGCGGCTCCGACGTTACCTATTCCTCTGTTGCCCCGCCACGGGGAGGCCCCGGTCGACAGCCGCGTACGAGCACCGTGAGCAGCACGAGGCCGATGGCTACGACGCCGACGAGCACACCCGCAGAACGAGGATGCCACCAGACACGAGAAGTTCCACGGCAACCGGTCCGAGCAGATCGGTGTGCACGCCCGCTTCGGGCTTCCGGATAATCTCCTCAGTGCCGGCGCCGACCAGTCCCGGCATCGTGCCCGAAAATGACCATGATGATCGGTCCCGGCTGCGCCCCGGACCGCGCACGCGGTGGTGAGCGGGGAGGAGTGCTGCGGAAGGGGTCGAGCCGGGCGGGGTCTGTTGGAGAGGCGTCATACTGCTCATCGTCTGGCAGCCTTTCTGATGCCCGAATGCCGAAGGACGAAAAGTCCGGCTGCAGCATCCCGCGCCTCCCCGCATCGCACCAGTGACCAAAGTCCCGCTGTGCGCTTGAATACCGTGGTTGACCCGGCGGCTGGGTCCACGTCGCATCGACACCTGGCCGACCAGCCCTCAAGGTCTGCTACACGAGGGAGTCGCGCCAGGCGGCGTGCATGGTCGCAAAGCGGCCGGTTCCCGAGATGAGCTCGTTCGGGGTTCCGTCCTCCACGATGCGGCCGTGTTCCATCACGAGTACCCGGTCAGCGATCGCCACCGTCGACAGGCGGTGCGCGATGATCACGGCCGTGCGATCGGCGAGCAGCGTCTGCAGCGCTTCCTGCACGAGCCGTTCGCTCGGAATGTCGAGCGACGACGTGGCCTCATCGAGAATGAGCACCGCCGGGTTCGCGAGAAAAGCGCGCGCGAACGAGATCAGCTGACGCTGTCCGGCCGACACCCGTCCGCCACGCTTGTTAACGTCGGTGTCATATCCGTTGGGCAGGCTGTCGATGAACTCGTGGGCACCGACAGCGGCCGCGGCGGCGCGAATCTCGTGCGCCGAGGCATCCGGTTTACCGAGCGCGATGTTCTCGGCGACCGAGCCGCTGAACAGGTACGCCTCCTGGGTCACCATGACGATCGCTCGCCGCAGGTCCTTGGGGTGCAGGTCGCGCAGGTCGACGTCGTCGAGCCGTACCCGGCCATCCGTAGGGTCGTAGAACCGGCTCATGAGCTTGGCGAGCGTGGATTTGCCGGCTCCGGTCGACCCGACCAGGGCGATGGTCTGCCCGGCCGGAATATCGAGGTCGAAGTGCGGCAGAATCTCCCGATCGGCCTGGTAGGCGAACTGCACGTTATCGAAACAGACCCGACCACGCGCCTCCCAGAGGTCGACCGGGGCAACCGGATCGGGCACGCCGGGGCGTTCCTCGAGCACGCCCGAGATCTTTTCGAGCGCCGCCGCGGCCGACTGGTAGGAGTTGTAGAACATAGCCATCTCCTCCATCGGGTCGAAGAACCGGCGGGTGTAGAGCAGGGTAGCGAGCAGCGCGCCGATGGCGAGCTGACCGTCGGCCACCCGAAACCCGCCGACGAGCAGCACGGCGGCGACGGTGACGTTGCCGATGAGCACGAGACCCGGGTCGAACACGCCGAACAGCTGAATGACGCGCGCGTTGACCTGCCGGTAATTTTCAACGAGCTTGCCGAAGACTGACTCGTTGTGCTTTTCGGTGCGGAACGCCTTCACGGCGCGAATGCCGGTCATCGTTTCGACGAAGCGCACGATCAGGCTCGCCGACGCGACCCGCGACTGCCGAAACAGGCGTTGCGAGCGCATCTGAAACCAGCGGGTGAGGATAACGAGCGGCAGTAGCGCGCCAAACAGCACGAGTCCGCTGGTACCGTCGAACAGCACGAGGGCGATCGCGGTGAACGACATATAGAGGACGCCCTGCACGAGCTGGTTGATGCCGGAGTCGAGCAGCTCTCGAATGGCATCGAGGTCGCTGGTCTGGCGCGAGATGATGCGCCCCGAGGTGTACGACTCGTGAAATTCGAGGCTGAGCTTTTGCGTGTGCAGGAACACCCGCTTGCGCAGGTCGATCAGCACGGCCTGGCTCACCCGGGCGCTCAACACGGTGTACCAGGCGATGAGCAGCGCGCCGAGCACCCCGGCGACGAGGTAGATCCCGCCGGTCGTCGCGAGCGGCATCCAGTCTTGTTGAAGCAGCGCGGGTAAACCGCGGTCGATGCCGAAGGCGATGAGCGCGGGGCCGGCCACCTGGGCGGCGGTCGAGACGAGCACCAGGAGCATGGCGAGCACGACCTTGCCGCGCACCGGCAGCAACAGCGAGCCGAGCAGTCGCAGGGAACGGGCTCGGATCTGCTTACTTTCGGCCTTGGTGAAGTCGTGGCGTTCTTCGCCCTCTACTCCATTGACGCTTGAATTGGCGGTGACGCTCACAGCGCTTCCTCCGCTCGGTTCGACTCTCTGCGTTCTTCGTCTTCCAGGCTGGAGATGACGAAGGTGTAGTGCGGGCTGGTGCGTAGCAGCTCGGAGTGTGTGCCGACGGCGGTGATGCGGCCGTCTTCGAGCAGCGCCACCCGGTCGGCGAGCATGACCGTTGATGGGCGGTGCGCCACGATGAGCGCGGTGGTGTCGACGAGTACCTCGCGCAGCGCGTTCTCCACGAGCGATTCGGTGTTCACGTCGAGCGCCGACAGCGGATCGTCGAGAATGAGCACGGATGGCCGGGCCGCGACCGCGCGGGCGAGCGCGAGTCGCTGCCGCTGCCCACCGGAGAGGCTCATGCCTTCCTCGCCGACGAGGGTGTCGACGCCGAGTGGCAGGTCGTTCACAAAACCGGCCTGCGCGATCTGCAGGGCCTGCGCGAGCACGGCATCCGCTGCGGGGCTACTGCCGGCAAATTCGGCGCGACCCAGCAGCACGTTGTCACGAACGGATGCCGAGAACAGCGTTGCATCCTCGAATGCCATCGCGAGGTGGCTACGCAGCTCCTCGCGACTGAGCGCACGCACGTCGACACCGTCGAGCGTCACGGCGCCAGCGGTGACGTCATAGAGGCGGGTCGTGAGCGCCGTGAGCGTGGACTTGCCCGAGCCGGTGAGGCCAACCAGCGCCATGGTCTCCCCCGGTTCGAGAACGAGGTCGATGCCGTTGAGCAGGTCGGGAAAGCGCTCCGGCGAGTCCGGGTAGCGAAAGTGCACGTTGTTGAACGCGAGCCGGCCGAGCGGTGCGGCGAGCGTGGCCGGGTCCGCGGGGTCGGTGATCTCGTTCGGGGTGTCGAGAATGTCAAAGAACCGGTCCGTCGCGGTACGCGCGTCGAAGGTCATCGACAACAAAAACCCGATTGATTCCACCGGAAACCGCAACACGGTCGCGGTCGCGAAGAACGCCAACAGCTCGCCGCCGCTGAGGTCGCCCTGGCTGGTGAGCCAGACACCGACCATGAGGCAGAGCGCGAACGCGACATCGGGCACGAGCAGCAGCCAGAGCCAGATGCCGGCTATGGCGCGTGCCTTCTCGATCTCGGTGCCGCGCAGGCTTTCCGCCTGCGAGGCGAAGTTCTTGAGCGCGAACGACCCGCGTCCAAAGGCCTTGAGCACGCGAATGCCGTGCACCGACTCCTCGACGGCGGTCGCGAGGTCGCCGGCCTGGTCTTGGCTGCGCCGGGCGATCACCGAGTACTTCTCCTCGAAGACGTAGCCGTAGATCCAGATCGGTATTGAGCAGACCACGAAAATCACGCCGAGCAGCCAGTTCATCCAGAGCAAAATGGCGACGCCGGCGACGATGGTGAGAAAGTTGACGACGAGCAGCACGAGCCCGAAGGACACCCAGCGGCGAATAAGGTTGAGGTCGCTGACAGCGCGCGAGAGCAGCTGACCGCTCGGCCAGCGGTCGTGAAAGCTCACCGGCAGGTCCTGCAGCCGGGCATAGAGGTGGTTGCGCATGCGCGCCTCAATGTGGGTGCCAGGGATCAGCACGAACCAGCGACGCAGGGCGATCATGATCGCTTCGAGCACACCGAGCCCGAGGACCACCCACACGGCCGGCCAGATCTGCGAGGCGCTGTCGCCGTTCCCCGCGGTGCGCAGCGGGCCGTCAACGAGCCAGGCCAGCACCTGCGGAATGGCCAGGGCCACGAATCCGGCGAGAAGCGCGGCCACCATGCCGAGATAGATACGAGGCAGGGCCGGTTTGGCATAGGGGTAGAGCCGCTGCAGGCTGCGAAAGGTATTGTTGCGTGCTGCCGCGTCGTTCGTGGGGGGCGGCGGTGCCGGTGGTGTGTTCGTGGTCATGGTCATGTCCTGATTGTGCTGCGGCCGCGCCCCGGGGTGCAGGGTTACGGCGGATGTCTATGGTCGCCGATACCAAACGAGGTGGGCGGTGGGGAACGTGCGAGCGACGAGCTGGCAACGCTGACGAGAACGTGCCGCGCTTGGTGTTACGGCCGGCGCAGTACGGCGGCGCAGTACGGCTGGGCAGTACGGCGGCGCAGTACGGCGGCGCAGTACGGCTGGGCAGTACGGCGGCGCAGTACGGCTGGGCAGTACGGCGGCGCAGTACGGCTGGGCAGTACGGCTGGGCAGTACGGCTGGGCAGTACGGCATTGCGGGCGGATACTCCCGGGCCACGTCACCCAGGTCGCGGCACGAGTGCTGAGCGCCTGACCGGACGAGCGACGAAAGAGCTAGACGGGGAAGCTCCCAGCGGCAGCGAAGAACGGGGCAAACGCGCCAAAGTGAACGCCGTCGTTCGCAATGGTCGCGAGCGTGATCGGTGCTGTCTTTGTCATGTCTGCCTCCTGGGCGCCTCAAGGAATATGTGTCTCATGCCCCCCCGGATCAGGCAGCCTTTCAGACTATGCGAAAGGGGGGCAGAACGCAAGGTTTTTTCCGGGATGGCATCCGCTTGGCCAACGTTGGCGTCTCGAAGCCGCAGGGTCGGGGCTGGAGGGTCGGGGCTGGAGGGCGACACCGCGCGTTTTTCCAGCATGGCGTCACGTAGTCTGGGATCTGCGCTTGTCGTCGGCATGGCCATGCCGCGCGCGCTCACCCCGTTGGAAGGATTCTTCATGCTGCCCACCCTGCTCGGAATCGATTTTCTCGACTCTGACTGGCTGATCCACTCGTTTGGATCGTTCGTGCTGCTTGGCGTCGCCGCGGTTGTCTTCATCGAGACCGGTTTTATTGTGCTGTCGTTCCTACCGGGTGATTCACTGCTGTTCACCGTTGGCCTGCTGACCGCGACCGGAGTCGTTCCGCTGCCGATCTGGATGACCTGCCTGGTCGTCTTCGCGGCTGCCTTCGCCGGCGACCAGCTCGCCTACGTCATCGGTCGAAAAGCTGGCCCCGCGGTGTTCTCTCGGGAGAAAAACCGTTTCTTCAATCCGAAAAACGTCGAGCGCACCAACGCCTTTTTCGCCAAGCACGGCGGTAAGTCCATCATCCTGGCCCGTTTTCTGCCGGTCTTTCGGGCCTTCGTGCCGGTCGCTGCCGGGGTCGGCAAAATGCGGTACCGCAGCTTCGTGACCTACAACGCCATCGGAGCCTTCGCCTGGGGCGTCGGCCTCACCCTCGTCGGATTCTTCCTCGGCCAGTTCGCCTTCGTCGCGGCGTACTCCGAATACTTCATCATCGGCATCATTCTACTGTCGGGAATCCCGATTCTCACCGAACTGGCCAAGGCCGCCCGCACGACGCTCAAGGAGCGCCGTGCGGCCGCACGCGTTCTGCCGACGATTCCGGCCGACCTGCGCGAGTAGCGTCACGCGCAGCCGGCGCTCGAACGCGCTACCGGGCGGCGTCGAGGCGGGCAGCGGCGAGCAATTCCGCGGCCGCGAGGGTTGTGATCTCGTTCGCGCGGGCATCCGTGAAAATCTGCGTGAGCACAGAGCCAATTGCCGCGACGCGCTCAGTGATCTGCGTGAGGTCGGCGTTTGGTTCGCTCGCCATGGCGAGGTAGACGACGCCGCCGGCGTTGACGACAAAATCCGGAGCCCAGAGGATGCCCCGCGAGTCCAGCTGGGCGGCCCCGGCGGGGTTCGCGAGCTGGTTGTTGGCTGCGCCACAGACGCCGACCACGTTCAACTCCGCGATGACGGCTGATGTCAAAACGCCGCCGAGTCCGCACGGCACGAACAGGTCGGCGTGCACCCGGTGCGCATCAGCGACCGACACCCAGGTGGCGCCGAGCTCGTCGGCGAGTGCGCGCTTGTCGGGGTTGATGTCGGTGACGGTGAGGGTGGCGCCGGCGGCGGCGAGCGCCGTGGCGAGGCGTCCGCCGACCTGGCCGAGGCCCGAGATCACCAGGTGGCGGCCGTGCACCTCGCGGCTGCCGAACAGTGCCGCGAGGGTGGATTCGATGCTCGCGTACACGCCGGCCGCCGTGGCATCGGCTGGTTCGCCGACGCCGCCGCTGGCGACGGGCAGCCCGCAGACGTGGCTCGTGCGTTCGGCGACGATGGCCATGAGCTCGGCGCTCGTGCCGACGTCTTCGGCCGTCTTGTAGGCCCCATTGAGACTCTCGATAGCGTCGCCAAGGTCGAGCATCGCCCGGCGCTTCTCGGCATCGGTCAGCACCGTGCCGAGCGGCAGGTAGATCACGGACTTGCCGCCGCCAAGGTTCAGGCCGGCGGCCGCGTTCTTGAGGGTCATGGCGCCGGAGAGCCGCAGGGCGTCCGCGACCGCGTCGGTCCAGCTCGCATACTGCCACAGGCGGGCGCCACCGAGGGCCTGGCCGAGCCGGGTGGAATGAACCGCAACGGTAATCGTCAAACCCGAGCGAGCTCCGGTGGTGATCAGCACTTTCTCGTGTTCGAGCGATAGCGAGGCAAGGGCATCCAGCGAGGGTGCGGCGTGCGTAAGGGTCATCGATTACTCCTTCAAAGTGGCCTTGTGGGCCGGATGCGGCGGGGCCGGTGTGTGGCGTCGCCTCAGACAGGATAACGCGACCGAGGCCCTGTGCGGGAGCACAGCGACTCTTGCAGTGCCCCTCGGCTCAAGGCGCGACGGGAGCGACCGGAACTGCAGTGGCCTGCGGGTCGGTGGTGGGATCCCAGGGAGCTGGCATGCCGATCGGGTTCGGGTACGGAAATATGGTCGCACAAGCGTTGGCGATCGGGGCGAGCAGCCGAGCTACTCCTCGGACCTCCTCGTCGCTGAGTGCGTTCCACGGGCTCTGAGCCAACTGGTTCGTGAGCAGCTCCGCCCGGTTGAGCGCCTCACATCCACTCTGACTCACGGCCCCGCCGGGTGTCAGGAGCCCCCGCTTCGCCAGGTCATCACGGGCCTGGCCCCACTGTTCGTCGGTCCAGCCTCGACCACGCTGCATCGCTGCGGGGTCGAGGTCGAGTGCGCTCCGAATCACGATGGTGCTCAATCCGGCCAGCTTTTCGGTGACGAGGGCTATGACGTGGCCGTCTCCGCGGTGTTCGCGAAGGGTCGCTGCGGCCTGCCAGAGCTGGCGGTAGGGGTCTGCCGGTTCGGGTAGAGCCTGGTTCGCCGCGGCCAGCGGGCGACCCACCGTGTCGGCGCGCTGAACGATGCGGCTCAGGGCCTCTGCGGCTCGGGCGACCACGTCTTCGTCGGGCACGAGGTCACGCAGCGTCTGTGCTGCCCCGAGGGATCGCGCCTCGATGGCTTGTTCGGCGGAGACGGTGGACCAGACCGCCGGTAGGGAGCGCGCAACAAGTGCCGGGGCGAATCCGCTGAAGATGGCGACGACCGGCGCTGTTCCAACCGGGCCGAGCGGCGCCGCTCTGCCGGCGAAGTAGCCGTCCCAGTAGCGGATGAGGCCGATATCGGCGAACGCTGCCCGAGCCTGCTGAGAGAAATACGTGACGGCGTGAATCGGTTCGAACAGTGTCCACAGCGCCCGCACCACGTGCTCTCTTGATGCCATCCGGACCTCCTCGTCGTGACCGAGCCTACGTGAGCGGCGATCGGTTCCATCACCGGTCAGGTGCGTGCCCCGCGTTGGAACGGATCCGCCAGGGTCAGCTGGCCTGCGACAGCGACGGTTGGGCTACGTGGAGATGTCCGGCCGCGCGCCCACAGCCGCCGTGGTCGACGGCGCCCAGAAAGAAGCGTAGGTGCCGCACAGCCATGTTGCCTGCAGCCCCGTGATTTACTCACGGATGACCTAGTGAAAGAAGTGGCGCTCCCCGGCGAAGAACATCGAAACCCCGGCAGCCTCGGCCGCCGCAATGACTTCGGGGTCGCGCACGGATCCACCGGGCTGCACGACGGCCGCGATGCCGGCGTCGAGCAGCACTTCGAGTCCGTCCGCGAAGGGGAAGAATGCGTCCGACGCGGCGACCGATCCCTTTGCGCGTTCGCCGGCGCGGCTCACGGCGAGGTGGCAGGAGTCGACCCGGTTGACCTGGCCCATGCCCACACCAACGGATGCCCCGGCGTGCGCGAGCAGAATCGCGTTCGACTTCACGGAACGGCACGACTTCCACGCGAATTCGAGGTCGGCGCGGGTGGCGGCATCCACGTCGGGGCCAGCCACGAGCATCCAACCTACCGAGCTGAAGCTTTCGAAGCTGTCGGTCTCCTGCACGAGCAGACCGCCCGAGATCTGGTGCAGTTCGAGCGAGGAACGCTCGTAGTCGGCGGGCAGCTCGAGCAGGCGAATGTTCTTCTTCTTGGTGAGCAGTTGGACCGCGGCCGGCTCGAAGCCGGGGGCGATGAGCACCTCGGTGAAGATCTCACTGATGGTTTCAGCCATACCGAGAGTGACGACGCGGTTTGCGGCGATCACGCCGCCGAACGCGGAGATCGGGTCGCAGGCGTGGGCGCGCAGGTGCGCGGAGGCGATGGCATCCGGTGCGTTGGGCTTGGCGATAGCGATTCCGCACGGGTTGGCGTGCTTGACGATCGCGACGGCTGGCTCGCTGAAGTCGAACGCGGCGCGCACCGCGGCATCGGCGTCGACGTAATTGTTGTACGACATTTCCTTGCCGTGCAGCTGCCGGGCCTGGGCGATACCGCGGCCGCCCTCGCCGACGTAGAGCGCGGCAGCCTGGTGCGAGTTCTCGCCGTAGCGCAGGATGGCCGCACGGGTGACCTCAATGCCGAGTCCCTCGGGAAACGGCGACTCGTCGTCTTCGTCGTCGGCCGCCTCAAGGGTGCCGTCTTCACCCGGCGCTTCGATGTCGTCCTGCCACTGGTCGTAGACGTTCTCGGTGAACCAGGCCGACACGCTCAGGTCGTAGTCGGCGGTGTGCTCGAACGCCAGGGACGCGAGCTTCTGGCGCAGCTGGAGGGTCGAGCCGCCCTCGGCGACGGCGGCGATGATCTCGCCGTAGTTGGCCGGGTCGACGACGATGGCCACGTTGGCGTGGTTTTTAGCCGATGCACGCACGAGCGCCGGTCCGCCGATGTCGATCTGTTCGATCACGTCGGCCGGCTCGGCACCGCTCAGGGCGGTTTCGACGAAGGGGTACAGATTGACGACGACGAGCTGGAAGGCCTTGATACCAAGCTCTTCGAGCTGCGCTTGGTGCGCTTCGAGGCGCAGGTCGGCGAGGATTCCGGCGTGCACGCCGGGGTGCAGGGTCTTGACGCGGCCGCCAAGCGATTCCGGAAAGCCGGTGACGGCGGAGACGTCGGTGACGTCGTAGCCGGCGGCGCGAATGGTGGCCGCGGTGGATCCGGTGGAGACGATTTCGACGCCATCCGCTGTCAGGGCGGCGGCGAGGTCGAGCAGGCCGGTCTTGTCGCTCACGGAGATGAGTGCACGCTCAATGGCGATCTGGTCCCGGTTACGGTACGAGCTGGACGCGTTGGTGTGACCACTCATGCGTTGGAATTCTCCTTGAGGTTCATGTGTCCGTTGGCAATGTCGAGCACGGTCTGAATGAGCAGGCGCCTCTCAACGATCTTGATGCGATTCTGCAGGATGGTTTCGGTGTCACCGGGCAAGACGTCGACGCGCTCCTGCACCAGGATGGGCCCCGCGTCGATACTGTTGTCAACCACGATGATGCTCGCACCGGTCTGTACGGCCCCGGCGGCGAGGGCGTCACGCACGGCGTGCGCCCCGGGAAACTCGGGCAGGTAGGCCGGATGCGTGTTGATCAGGTTTGGCGACAGGGCGGCGACTACTCGCGGCGGCAGCAGCCGCATCATGCCGCTGAGCACGACCAGGTCGGGCTGCCACTGCTGAATCTGCGCGAGCAGTTCGTCGCCCCAGGCTGCGCGGTCGGCGAAGGATGTGTACGGAACGGAGAACGCAGGGATTCCGAATTCAACGCCGAGTTCGAGCCCGTCGGCGTCGCGGTCGGCGCCGATCGCCACAATTCGGGCCGGAAACTCGGCGTCTTCTGACGCCTCCAGCAGGGCCCGCAGGTTGGATCCTCCGCCGGAGATCAACACGACAATAGACAGCACCGTTTGAGCCTACCGTTTGGCGCGGAGCACCGAGGGGACCCGTACCCGGCCGGAGAGCATGCCGAGGGCCGCCGCGACGCCGATTTCGGCTGCGGCGAGCGCGCCGACCATCAACGCATTCGGCCCGACCTCGACCAGGCGACCGGGGCCCATTGCCCCGGCCGACCACCAGGAGAGCAGGCCGAGGAGCGCGCCGCCGACGACACCCATGCCGAGGCCGCTGAGCACGTGTTCGAGCGTGGTGCGTTCAGGCACCCCGGTGCGGTCCAGGAACTGCCGGGTCACGACGGCAAACACGAAACCAATGAGCACGGGCACGAGCAGTCCGACAAAGCCGTAAGCGGGGGTCCCCTGCGGCAGCGCGCCGAACAGCGGCAGGCCGGGCAGGGTGCCGACGACGGTACCGATCGGCGACACGGTGGTTCCCACGCCCATCGCGATTCCGGGCCCGACGAACCACGCAGCGGCCCAGATGACGAGGTTGGGAATGAGGGCGAGCTGGGCGAGGGTGATGGTGGCACCGCCGAAAACGCCGGCCTGCACCGCCTCATAGAGCCCGATGATGGTCGCGTAGTTGACCGCGATGAGCGCGGCCACGGCAACGGCGGACACGATCAGCACCCCGGCGGCAGCGGCCGTTCCGCCGCGCAGGGCACCCTCGATGACGGTGCGGGCGGGCTGCGGCATCCGCTGGTACCACGAGCGGATTCCGCGGCTCACCCGATCCAGACCGGCCACGGCCCCCGCGGTCTTGCGCCGCCCCAGTTCCGCCCCGACCAGAACCCCGGCCGCATAGATGAGCGTCGGCAGCACGAGCCCCTGCAGCTGGTTGGGCCTCACCGTTTCCGCGAGTGCGGACAGCGTCACGAGCGAGGCGAGAAGCGCGTAGGTACCCACCGCAACGCCGACGCCGGTCCAGCGATGCGGGGTTTCTGCGGCGCGACGGCCGGTGTGCACGCCCATGAGCACGGAGAGCATGGCGAAGCCGAGCGGCACGATCGAGATGAGAAAGGGGGTGTCTGCGCCGGCCAGGCCGAGCGCGGCGGCCACGTCGGGGCCGAGCTGCACCGTGAGGTCGACGCCGTTGCCAAGCAGCCAGATATCGGCGGCGGCCCGCCAGAACACGAACCATTCGACCGACAGGCCGAAGTGCGCGGCCCAGAGTACGGTGAGCGGCACCATGGCGATGCCAATGCCAATGGCGACAACAAGTAATGCCTCGAGAGCGGCGAGCAGGGCGGTCGTTATGCGGTTCATCCGTTGCGAGCCTATATCGCCTTGCCGACAATGCTCGCCAGCACGCGCCCGGTACGCAGAAGGGGCCCGCCGATAACCCGGCGAACCCCTCACGTACAGCGTGTTGCTTACAGTGCGGCCAGTGCCTCACGGAGCAGTGTGGCAGCCTCGCTCGGCGTCTTGCCGACCTTGACTCCGGCGGCCTCAAGGGCCTCCTTCTTGCCCTGGGCAGTTCCGGCGCCGTCAGAGACGATGGCGCCGGCGTGGCCCATGGTTTTCCCTTCGGGGGCCGTGAAGCCGGCCACGTAGCCGATGACCGGCTTCGTGACATGCGCCTTGATGTACTCCGCGGCCTTCTCTTCAGCGTCGCCGCCGATTTCGCCGATCATGACGATCGCGAGAGTCTCGGGGTCAGCCTCGAACGCCTCGAGGGCGTCGATGTGCGTCGTGCCGATGATGGGGTCGCCACCGATGCCGATCGCGGTCGAGAAGCCCAGGTCGCGCAGTTCGTACATCATCTGGTAGGTCAGGGTGCCTGACTTGGAGACGAGTCCGACCGGACCCTTGCCGGTGATGTTCGCCGGCGTGATGCCGACGAGTGCTTCACCGGGGGTGATGATGCCGGGGCAGTTCGGGCCGATGATGCGGGTCTTGCTGCCCTTGGCCTTGGCGTAAGCCCAGAACTCGGCCGAGTCCTGCACCGGCACGCCCTCAGTGATGATGACGAGCAGCGGAATCTCGGCGTCGATCGCTTCGATGACGGCATCCTTGGTGAATACCGGCGGCACGAAAACGATGGAGACGTCGGCGCCGGTCGTGGCGACGGCCTCGGCGACCGTGCCGAACACGGGCAGTTCTACGTCGCCGTGCACGACCGTGGTTCCGGCCTTGCGGGCGTTCACGCCACCGACGACCTGGGTACCGGCCTTGAGCATGAGGGCGGTGTGCTTGGTGCCCTCACCTCCGGTGATGCCCTGAACGATGACCTTGGAGTCCTTGTTGAGGAAGATTGACATTCTTGGTTGTCCTTTACTTCGCTGCGTGGGCGAGCTCGGCGGCTTTGGCGGCGCCCTCGTCCATGGTGGCGGCCAGTGTTACGAGCGGGTGGTTCGCCTCGGCGAGGATGCGACGGCCCTCCTCGACGTTATTGCCGTCGAGGCGCACCACGAGCGGCTTGTTGGCGCTCGAACCGAGCTCGGCGAGCGCGCCGACGATGCCCGTGGCGACAGCGTCACACGCGGTGATGCCACCGAATACGTTGACGAACACGCTCTTGACCTGCGGGTCGCCGAGAATGACGTCGAGGCCGGCGGCCATGACCTCGGCGGATGCTCCGCCCCCGATGTCGAGGAAGTTAGCCGGCTTGACGCTGCCAAAGTTCTCGCCGGCGTACGCGACGACGTCGAGGGTGCTCATGACGAGCCCCGCGCCGTTGCCGATGATGCCGACTTGACCGTCGAGCTTGACGTAGTTGAGGCCGGCAGCCTTCGCCTTGGCTTCGAGCGGGTCAGCCGCAGCAGCGTCCTCGAGGAGGGCGTGCTTGGGGTGACGGAAGTCGGCGTTCTCGTCGATCGTGACCTTGCCGTCGAGGGCGATGATATCGCCCTCTTCGGTGAGGACGAGCGGGTTGACCTCGACCAGGGTCGCGTCTTCACCCGTGAACACGTTGTAGAGCTTGACGAAGACCGGGGCGACCTTGTCGACGAGCTCGGCCGGGAACTTCGCGTCGATGGCGATCTGTTTCGCAACAGCGAGGTCGATACCGACCATCGGGTCGACGGCCGTGTAGGCGAGCGCTTCGGGCTTCTCGACGGCGAGAACTTCAATCTCCACGCCGCCCTCGTAGCTGGCGAGCGAGAGGTAGGACCGGTTGGATCGGTCCAGCAGTACGGAGAAGTAGAACTCCTGCTTGATGCGAGCTCCGCCGGCCACCATGACGCGGTGAACGGTGTGGCCCTTGATGTCGAGGCCCAGGATGCCCTGGGCTGCGGCCTCGGCGTCATCGGGGTTCTTGGCCACCTTGACGCCGCCGGCCTTGCCGCGGCCGCCAACCTTGACCTGCGCCTTGACGACGACCACGCCGCCCAGCTTTTCGGCCGCTGCACGCACTTCTGCGGGGGTGTCCGCGATGATGCCCGGCAGAACCGGCACACCATATTCCTCAAAGAGGTCTCTGGCTTGGTATTCGTAAAGATCCACGCTGCTCTTCCAATCCGCGTCTCAGCGGTCTTACCGCTGTTGAGGTTGATGGTGACAGCAGTCATTGCCGCAAATATAGCTCGACATCAAGACATACCGACCATCTGAAACTCTATCGCGTGAATTGGGGGGTCAAGTCCCACCCGAGCACCGGCACCACCCGTGAAAGGCTAGCCACACCTTGCTGGACCGCCGCGCGACAGAGTGCTTATCTATTCTTATGACTGTTTTAAAGCAAGCCGTCGAGCCGCACGCGGCCGGCCTGGCGTCACGTTTGAACTGGCTGCGCGCCGGCGTGCTGGGCGCGAACGACGGCATCGTCTCGGTGGCCGCTCTCGTGGTGGGTGTCGCCGCCGCCACCACGGACTCCCACGTCATCCTCATCGCCGGGGTCGCGAGCCTTCTCGCTGGCGCGATCTCGATGGCCCTCGGCGAATACGTGTCGGTGAGTAGTCAGCGCGACTCCGAGCGAGCCCTCATCGCGAAGGAGACCTGGGAGCTCGAGAACCAGCCGGAGGAGGAGCTCGCCGAGCTGGCCGGATTCTACGAGGCCAAGGGCCTTTCCAGCCACACCGCCCACCAGGTCGCGGTCGAGCTCACCAAGCACGACGCCCTCGCGGCGCACCTCGAAGTTGAGCTGCACATCACCGCGGAGGACGTGTCGAATCCGTGGCACGCCGCCTACGCATCCGCAATCGCGTTTACCGTCGGCGCGGCGCTCCCCCTGCTCGCCGTGCTGCTGCCGCCGGCGGAGTGGCGCATCGGCGCCACGTTCGTCGCGGTTCTGGTGGCCCTGGCCATCACCGGCTGGCTCAGCGCACACCTCGGCAACAGCCCCAAGCCGCGTGCCATCGCCCGCATCGTCCTCGGTGGGATCCTCGCTCTCGCGGTGACCTACTTCATCGGGGCCCTCATCGGCGGCAACGTCTGACCCGATTAGGCTGGACGAGTGCCTACCCGTCGAAACGCTCTATTCTTTCTCGTCGATGCCGTCCTCGTGCTGGTGTTCGTGCTCATCGGGCGCGCCAGCCACAACGAGGGCCTGCTGGGGGCTTTGGTCACCTACTGGCCGTTCCTCGCCGGCCTCATTCTGGGCTGGCTGTTGCTGCGCGCCTGGCGCAGCCCGAGCCGCATCCGCTTCACCGGCCTCGGAATCTGGGTTTCAACGGTCGGGTTCGGTCTACTACTGCGGGTCGTGAGCGGCCAGGGCGTGCAGTTGAGCTTCGCGATCGTCACCACGGTCGTGCTCGGCGTCTTCCTGCTCGGCTGGCGCGCCGTCGCCGCCCTCGTTCACCGCTCACGTTCGGCCGCGCACGCCTGACCTCTTTACGAGCGCGGAACTTGGGACCTCATGGGTTGAGGTCATGGACATGAACACAGTGGTGAGGAGGGCTGCGGTTGCGTACGCCGATGCACAATTCGATCTCACGGGCAATAGCTACCCGTTTGGAGCCATCAAGAATGACGATGACTACGACGACGATGAAGTTCTTGCCGCCGGACGGCGGAAATTCCTCGAAAATCGACCCGGTGAATCAGAAGTCAACGCGCAATCGACGGTCAGCCATTTGGGCGCAGCACTCTACGAACTGGCGCACGCAGACGGATGGGATTCCCTCGACAAGGCCCCTGGGCTGACTCCCCTGGGGTCAGCCATCGTGGCGGCCGAGCAGACCGACCAGATTGAATTTTCGCAGGATCTCTTAGACGACGAAGAGCCTGACCGCAATTTCGCTATTGATGGCCGAGTGCTTTACACCGAGGAGAATCGGTACTTCTGACGATCATCAGCGCGATGAGAGGCGACGCATGGTACGTCATCGATACGATTCTGCCGATGCTGAAGGCTCCGTTTAGCTCGGGAAGCGCGCCACCGACATCCGTTATCGGTCGATCGATCCCGTTGCGGACGGGTCATTGCCTCACCCGCGCGCAGGGTCTATTCTGCTTTGCAAGACGCGTGTCACGCACCTCTTGAGGTGTCCGGTGCCAATCGTCGAACGCGGCAGAGGTATGAGGAGTCGGCCATGAATGCACGCAGGTCATTTGCCGCGGGGGCCACCGGCGCGGCCCTCGTCTTGGCCGCATTCGTGGGGTCGACCCCGTCGCCCGCCGCGATCGTCCCGGCGGTGGCTGCCCAGGGAACAGTACACTTCACCGCGGCAGGAGACGTGAGCGCAAGCGCGGCCGCGAGCGCGATGTTGAGCCAGGTCGGCGCGGCACGTCCCGATGCCCACTTCACGCTCGGCGACCTGAGCTACGGCTCCACCGGGGCTGAACAGACCTGGTGTGACTTCGTCACAACGAGGGTCGGTGCCGGATTCCCGTTCGAGGCGATCTCCGGAAACCACGAGAGCAATGGCCTGAACGGCAATATCAACGACTTCACGGCGTGCCTGCCGAACCAACTTCCTGGCGTGGTGGGAACCTACGGTCGCCAGTACTACGTCGACGTCCCGCAGGTCAATCCGGTCGTGCGATTCATCATGATCTCTCCCGAGCTGACCTTCGTGGATGGTGTCTGGTCGTACGCGGTGGGCACCCCGCGGTACCAGTGGACCTCGAATACGATCGACGGTGCACGCGGCGCCGGTATTCCCTGGGTCGTCGTCGGTATGCACAAGCAATGCATCTCGGTCGGGCGGGGCGGGTGCGAATCCGGCGCCGATCTGATGAACCTCCTCGTCTCTAAACGGGTCGACCTCGTACTGACCGGCCATGAGCACAACTACGCGCGCAGCAAACAGCTTGCGCTCGGCGCATCCTGCACTGCGATCGTGCCGGGGACTTTCACGGCCGGCTGTGTCGCCGACGGCGACAATGCGCTCGTCAAGGGAGCCGGCACCGTATTTGACACCGTCGGCACGGGAGGGACGCCGCTTCGGGACCTCACGATCGGGGACTCGGAGGCACCGTATTTTGCGGCGTCAGCGGGGCTCAACTCCAATCCCACCTTCGGTTACCTCGATGTGAGCACGACCGCCGATACGCTCACGGCGCGGTTCCTGCCCGTGCTGGGCGGCACGTTCACGGATGCCTTCACGATCACCGCTGGCGCCACGCCCGTCAACCAGGCGCCCGTCGCCTCCTTCACGGCCGCCTGCACTGCGCTCGATTGCAGCGTCAACGCGAGTGCCTCGAGCGACCCGGACGGGACCATAACGGGCTACGCCTGGAACTGGGGCGACGGAGCAGTCGGGACCGGTGCGACCGCTGCCCACAGCTTTGCGACGGCCGGGACCTACACCGTGACGCTCACCGTGACCGACAATGCAAGTGCGACCGGCAGCACGACGCGCCCCGTCGTCGTCAGCACCGGAACGCCGCCCTTCGCCGTGGATTCCTTCTCACGAACGGTGACGAACGGCCTCGGCACGGCCGAGGTGGGCGGGGCGTGGACCACGACTGGGAGTTCCACCATGTTCTCGGTCGACGGCGCGGCGCGCATTCGAGTTGCGACGGCCGGGGTGACGGCCAACGCCTATCTCGCCCAGGTATCCCAGGCGCAGACCGATGTGCAGTTCGTCGTGTCTTCCGACAAGGTTGCCACCGGGGGCGGTATCTTCATCTCGGCCAGTGGTCGGCGCATTGTCGGGGTTGGTGCCTATCAGGCGAAGATCGTCTTGCGCTCCTCCGGGCTGGTCGCCCTCTCGCTGGTGCGTGTGAACGGCTCCGGCTCTGGGGAGGTCGTTCTTCAGTCCGCGATCAACGTGCCGGGTCTGACGGTGGCCGCCGGAGACCGGCTCAACGTTCGGGTGCAGGTCACGGGGGTGAATCCGACTACGGTGCAGGCGAAGGTCTGGCCGGTCAGCGGTGCCGAGCCGACGACGTGGCAACGTACGGTCACGGATGCGACGGCCGGGCTCCAAACGGCCGGCGGTCTCGGAATCACGGTGTACGTCTCGAGCAACGCGACGAACATGCCCGTGGTCGGAACGATCGACGATTTATTCGCTCGTATCCCCTAAATTTCTGACGTACTTCATTGCTGCTGCGGGTTGTGAGCGGTCAGGGTGTGCACGTGAGCTTCGCGATCGTCATGACTGTCGTGCTCGGCGACTTTCTGATCGGCTGGCGCGCGATCACCGCCCTCGTGCGTCGCACCCGTTCGCGCACCGCCTCCTTGTCGGGTGATAACCAAGGAAAAAGAAGTAAACAAGGATTAAACAGATGAATCATGTTCGAGTTTTATCGAACTCCTGATGAACTGCGGTCATGTCATTCGTGCCGGCCACGTTCCCAACGGATACCTTCCGCGAGCCGGAGTTTCTGCCCGGCACCGGCCAGCAACGACGGGCCAAGAGTGAGAACGAGCTGTCACCGGAATGAGAGTCGACGATGGCGTCGCGTTCGTAGAACGCCGCGTGGCGAGGGTCAGAGAATATACGCAGAGTGCTACGAGTGCTGCACTCGTGGGCACGACACGAACGATCCCGCATCGCGAGCTGCGCAACAACAGCGCTGAGGTCCTGCGTGCGGTCGAAGCTGGCGAGACCTTCCAGATAACGAATCATGGTGAAGTCGTCGCCGTGCTCTCACCGCCGCCAGCCCCGCCACTGTCAGGGATCAAGCACTATCCCGCGCGCAAGCGAGGCCGCTTGAGCGACGTGCAGCGGAGAACCATCCCCGGTGGAACCGGTGCCATTCTTGACGAGCTTCGAGAAGAACGGTGATTACCTATCTGGATACCTCCGCCGTCGCGAAACTCATCTCAGACGAGCCCGAGTCACCGGCCCTGACCGCGCACCTTGATGATGTTGCAGGGGACTCTATCCTCGTTTCTGCGACCTTGCTCGAAACGGAACTACGTCGTACGGCAACGCGAACGCGGATCCCCCAGACTGACGTGACGGCCATCATCTCCCAGGTGACGCTTCTGGAAATGGACCGGGCGCTCTGTCGGGAAGCAGGGCTGATCCAGGGAACAAGTCTTCGCAGCCTCGATGCGATGCACATTGCCGCTGCACTTCGCAGCGAGGCCGACGAATTCATTACCTATGACGCACAGCAGAGCGCCGCGGCCGCGCAGGTTGGCTTGCATGTCGTTCGGCCCGAGTAGGGCAATAAAAACCCAACGAACGGATGCCCGCGCCTCCCTCGCCAATCTCACCGAGCAGGGCTGGGCCAAGGTCGTGGCGAGCGCGCCCGGACACGTCGAAGAGGTGCGCACCGTCGTGTTCGACCCGCTGAGCGAGCGTCACGTGGCGCAACTGAGCGAGATCTGTGGCCGAATGTTGGGTGCCCTCGACCCGGAACACCGTCTGCTCGGCCTGGATTAGGCGTCACCGGGACCACCCACACATACTCGCGCGCCAAGCGACCCCTCGTACCAGACGTCAACAAGGGTCAGTGCGGGCCGGATTGACCTGGCGCAGCCCGGGTGTCGCAAGCAGCTGCCCGTCGCGCAGGACGGCGAACACGTCAATCGAAAAGCGTTCGGTGCACCGGTTCAGGGTGGCTTCGCCGCCAGCGACGATTGCCGTCGCGAGCACGTCGGCGGTCACGATATCGGCAGCAAACACGCTGACCTGCCAAAACGGCGACAGGCCGCCGGGCGCCGGAGTCCAGATGTGCTCGCCGCGCTCGGCGCTGCCCGACGTGGCCACGGCCCGCATCGGGCTGCGCAGCGGCACGGTGACGAGTGCGTCCAGCCGATCCCGGGGGTTCACGATCGACACGGTCCATTCGGAGCCCGGGTTCAATCCCCCGCACACAAGAATGTCGCCACCGGCGTTGACCGTCCAGTCATGCAGCCCTGCAGTGCGCAGCGCCGCATCGGATTCGGCGATCGCGAGCGCCTTGACGACCCCGGAGAGGTCGATCACCCCGTCTGCCCGATGCGGCGTGAACACTCCATCGGTACGGTCGCGCCAGTCGAGCGCCAGGGCGTAGCAATCACGTACGGCCTCACTGGCTTCAGGCAAGCGGATGTCCCCGCGCGCGATGCGACTCAGCTCCGAAGACTCCCGGTACAGGCTGAAGCGCTCATCCCAGCGGTGAAACACCGGCTCCACGATCGCCCGCGCGGCCGCGCAAGCGACCCGCTGGGCAGCGTGGTCAGCCTCCCTCTGGATACCGTCGAGCGCATCGTCGTGCAGAACGAACCCGCCATCGGCCTCGCCGAGCCGTAGGCTGATGACCGTGCCCATCGACGGGAACCCGGCTGCCGCCCCCGATCCGGCCGCGGTCCTCACGCGCGCCGGCTCAGAACCCCGCAGCATCGAGTGCCGACTGGAGTGATTGCAGGTAGCCATCGGTGGTATAGGTCGCGCCGCTGACATTGTGTACGCTCGCCGACTGCGCCGAGAGAATCTCGGACAGCAGAACCGGGGCGGCGTAGTTGCTGATCTGTACCGAGCGCCCGTCGTGGTTGGTCAGCTGTAGGGGCGTGACGCCGGAGATCACACCGGCGTTGATGGTCACCGAGACCTGTACGTTGCCGAACCGGGTCGGAGCGACCGATCCCGTGAAGGTGCCAGACGCCGCGACCGCGGGAGCCACGTTCGCTGGAACCGCGGTCGCTGGAGCCGCGTACGCTGGGGCCGCAGTTGCGGTCGAGCCGGAGGCATCCGCGGCGGTAGACGCAGCAGCAGCTTGAGCGGCGGCAGTCGCTGGCACGGTGCTCGTGGTGCCCGACGTTGCGGCCAGATTCTGTGCGGCATCGATCTGGGCCGCGCCCAGCTCCCAGCCGATTGCGACGACAGACAGCGACGCGAGGGTGGCGGCTATCGCGGCGCGCGCTCTCACCAGTCAAACCTTTCGTAGTGGATCTGCTTCTTGGGAACCCCGCCGGCGCGAGCATCGCGCACGACGGCGTCGGTCCACGGGCGGGGGCCGCAGATGTAGATATCGGCCTGTTGGAGCTCGGGCACGATCTTGCGCAGGGTGATGCCGGCCCGGGCGGCATCCGCTGGCAGCCAGGTACTGACTCCCGTGGGTCGTTTGCCGGCAAAGATGCGCAGCTCGGCGCCGCGCATCCGGCACAGATCAGTGACTTCGTCGACGAGGTACGTATCGCCGAGGGAGTGAGAGCGCAGCAGCACGGTGGCGTGGCCGGGCGCGAAGGACACGGTTTCCAGCAGCGAGCGAATGGGAGCGACACCAATTCCGGCGGCGATCAGCACCACGCGGGGAGATGTGCGGGCGTTCTGGGTGAACAGTCCGTAGGGCCCTTCGAAACTCACCCGGGTGCCGCGCGTCAATTGGGGAAGCTGCTGGGACGCGTCGCCGAGACCACGAACGGTGATGCGCAGGCCGCGCTCGCTCGGAGCCGACGACAGGGAAAAGGGGTGTGCCTGCCACCAGAGTCCGTGGGCCCAGAACCGCCAGACAAAAAACTGTCCGGAGGTCGCCCGGAGCTTGTCCAGCTGCCGACCGGTCAACGTGATCGAGACCACGCCGGGAGCGACGGCATCCACGCGGTCCACGACGATGCGGTGGCGCAACGACCGGGTGACCGGCAGCAGAAACCGAAACAAGATGATGGAGCCGGCGACCGCCACGTAGAGAGCGAGCCAGTAGTAGCGGGCGATGGCGCCCTCACTGAGCAGGTTGCCCACGCTCAACTGGTGCGGAATGGCGACGAGCACTGACAGGTAGGCGAGCAGGTGCACGGCATGCCAAGCCTCGTAGCGAAACTTGCGGCGCACCACCACGAGCGAGGTGATGACGACGCCGATCATGAGCGCCAGTCCGAGAAAGGCGAGCGGCATGTCGGGCAGGCTCGTGAACATGTTCCAGATCTCGACGAACACGTTCACGTTTTCGGCGAGCGAATAGCCGGCGATGAGCAGCGCGGCATGACCAAGAATGAGATACAGGGCGGGCTTGCCGAGCGACTGGTGCACGGCCATGGCCTGGTCATGGCCGAACGCGCGGTCGATCGGGGGCAGCCGGGCGGCCAGGACGAGCATTACGAGGAGAAGGTCGGTGCCGACGAGGCCGGCGACGATTCCGAGGGAGGTGAAGGCTTCAGCCGCGGTACCGAACCGGGCGGCTCCCCCATCAGCGAGAAAGATGGCGATGACGACGGCGACCGACAAAACGCAGAGAATCTGCAGGCTGTCGGCCAGGCGCATCCGCTTCTTGTAGGCCGGGTGCACCGTGGCACCGTGCGCGCGGTGCACGGGCGCCGGGCCGGTTCGGGTGGTGCGTGTGTCGAGGCTCATGAGTAGAGCATCAGGCGAGCGCCCATCGAACAGCTATCGACAACCTGTGAACAATCTGTGTGTCGTCAATGCCTCGTTATCGGCGGGCAGATGGGGGTCGAGGCCAGTTCACGGATGCTCACAGCGTCGTCATCGCAACCGGACTCGTGAGGTGAACCACGGTCAGAGCGAGCGGGGTCACTGAGATCAGGGCGGCTCCGTAGTGTCGGCCGATGAGAATTTCGGCACCGAATTGGCCGAGCGCGATGATCAGAATGAGCACGGTAACCGGTGGGCCCGGCAGTAAAACGAGCACGGTCAGGCCGACCCTGAGCGTCGTGCCGATCATGCGGTGGAAGGCGCGCAGGGAGCGCGCCTTCCACTCTCACGCTTTCGGGCTGGGTGTCCCGAGCGGGACCAACGGGGTGCAGGCTAGATCTTTTCGATCGGAGCGATCTTGATCAACAGTTTCTTGGCGCCCGCGGTATCGAACTGCACGTGTGCGATGCGCTTCGTGCCCTCGCCGGTGACCTGGTTGACCCGGCCCTCGCCGAAGTCATGGTGACGGATGCGGTCGCCCGCCGCCAGCTCGAGGCTGCCGTTGTCGCGCACCGTTCCGGTGATCCTGTTCGCCCACTCGGTCTTCGGTTTGCCCGGCGGTAGTCCGGCCTGCTGTTTGCTGCGCCCGCCGAAGCCGTCGCTGGAATTGCTCGACACGCCCAGCGAGTTACCGAAGCCACCGAATCCGCCGTCGCGGCGGGCATTGAGAGCGCGCGGCTGGGTACCGCCGCGAGAATTGGCCATGCCCGGCGACTGCTTCCAATCGATCAGTTCGGCCGGAATCTCCTGCAGGTAGCGGCTTGGCATCGCCACGTTGATGTCGCCGAACTGCGCCCGGGTCATGGCGAGTGAGAGGTAGAGCCGCTTGCGCGCTCGTGTGATGCCCACGTAGAACAGGCGTCGTTCTTCGGCCGGGCCCCCGGGTTCGTTCGCCGACATCTGGTGCGGCAGCAGCCCCTCCTCGACACCGGTGAGGAACACGGCCTCATATTCGAGGCCTTTCGCGGTGTGCAGGGTCATCAGTGAGACCGTGCCAGAGGCATCGTCGAGATCGTCGGCCGCCGCGACAAGCGACACCTGGGTGAGAAAGTCGACGAGCCCGCCGTCGGGGTTCTCCTTGTTGAAATCCTTGGTCTGGGCGACGAGCTCCTCGATGTTCTCGGCACGCACCTCGTCTTGCGGGTCGCGGCTGTTTCGTAAGCCGGCGAGCAGTCCGCTCCCGTTCAACAGAAACTCGAGCACCTCGGAGACATTCGCGCCGCCGACCCCCACACCGTCATCGGTGACCGCGGTGGGCACGAGCATGAGCGCGGCCGCATCGAGCAGTTCGGCGAGCTTAAGGATGGCGCCGGTCACCTTCGGGCCGAGGCCGAGGGCTGCGGAGGTGCGCATGGCCTGCCGAAAGGTGAGCTCGTTGTCGTCGGCGAAACTCGAGAGCCCGGTCTCGGTGGCCGGGCCGATGCCACGCTTGGGGGTGTTCAAAACGCGGCGCAGGGCGAGTTCATCGACCGGATTGGCGACGGCGATGAGGTAGGCCAGGGCATCTTTTATCTCAGCCCGCTCGTAGAACTTGGTGCCGCCCACGACCCGGTACGGCGTGGCCGAGCGCACCAGAATCTCTTCGAGCGCTCGGGTCTGCGCATTGGTGCGATAGAACACAGCCATGTCGCGGTAGGCCATGCCGGCCGCGTGCAGCACCTGAATCTCGTCGGATACGAACTGCGCTTCGTCGTGCCCGGAGTACGCGGTGTAGCCGACGATTTTTTCGCCGTCGCCGCCCGCACTCCACAGCTTCTTGTCGGTGCGGTCGAAGTTGTGGCCGATCACCGCGTTCGCCGCCGAGAGGATGTTCTGGGTCGAACGGTAGTTCTGCTCGAGCAGAATCACCTTCGCTCCCGGGTAGTCGCGCTCGAACCCGCTGATATTGCGAGTGTCGGCCCCTCGAAAGGCATAGATCGACTGGTCGGAGTCGCCGACCACGGTGAGCGACGCCCCGGGAATGGCGCCGGTGGCGTCGCGCAGGTTGCGCACGTGCACGCCGTCCTCTTCCATCTCCTGGGCAAGCTCGGCCGTGACCGGGCGGGTGAGCTCGTGCACGAGGGCATACTGGGCGTGGTTGGTGTCCTGATATTCGTCGACCAGCAGGTGCCGAAACCGACGCCGATAGAGCGCGGCGACCTTGGGGAACGCGCGGAACAGGTAGACGGTCTCTCCGATGAGGTCGTCGAAGTCGAGCGCGCTTGCGGCGCGCAGCCTGGCGGTGTACTGCCGAAAGATTTCGACGAACATGACCTCTTGCGGGTCGCTCATGTTCACGTTGCGGGCGTAGGAGTCGGCATCGGCGAGCTCATTCTTGAGCTTGGAGATCTTGGCGCCCGCGGACCCGGGCGTGAACCCGTAGGTGTCGGCGTCGAGCCCCTTGATGATTCGCTTGAGCGTGACCTTGCTGTCGGCCGAGTCGTAGATACTGAACGTGCTCGACAGGCCGATCTTCTCAGCTTCACGGCGCAGAATACGCACGCACGAGGAGTGGAAGGTGCTGATCCACATTCCGTCGGACCCCTGGCCGAGGATGGCGTGCACGCGCTCACGCATTTCGGCGGCGGCCTTGTTGGTGAAGGTGATCGCGAGAATCTGGCTCGGCCACGCATCGCGGGTTTCGAGCAGGCTCGCGACCCGGCGGGTGAGCACGCTGGTCTTGCCCGAGCCGGCGCCGGCGATGATGAGCAGCGCCTGCCCTCGGTATTCGACGGCCTCTTTCTGCTGCGGGTTCAGCCCGTCGAGCAGTGGGCTTTGCGCAGCGCTGCCGGTGCCCGGGTATCCATTCGCCGCTTGTCCATGGGCATCGAGAATGATCGGCGTGGCCGAACGATTAGAGGTTGCGGGCGCGGATTCCGCGTTAAGAGGTGTGGTCATATCGATTTCCAGTGTAGGCGAGGCCCCGGACACGAGGGCCGGACACGAGGGCTGGTCAGCCCATTTCGTCGCGTACGCGCACGGCAAGATCGGGATGGTCGGCGAACACGCCGTCGATGCGCGAGTCGAGAATGACACGAAACTCCGACTGCCAGTGGCCGAAGTCTGCTGCGCGGGTGCCGCTCTGAAACGTTTTCGCCAGAAACTTGTTTTCCGGGCGCAGGGTCCAGCAGTAGATTTCCAGCCCCGCGGCGTGGGCGTCGTCGACCAGAGCGGCTGCCCCGGTGACCTCGCCCGCGTCATCCGTTTTGAGGATGAGCGATTTGGGCACGCTGATGCCGTCGAGGCCCCAGCCGTCACGACCGGTGTCGCTCGTGGCCGTGCTCGTCGCCGTGCTCGTCGCCATGCTGCTGCGGATGCCGCCGGCCGCCCGAGTAATCGAGCGTCCCACCGCGAGGCTCGCGAGGCCGTCGGCGGTGAGGTGGTCGGCATAGCTCAGAGCCCCGGCGCCCCGATCGGCGCACTCATCGACGAGCTGGTCGACCGGATGCCCGTGGTCTTCGAGTAGAAAGATACGTTTGCCGCGCACGCCGTTGGCTCGAACTTGGGCGAGCACGCTCGGTTCGAAGCTTTCCACGGTGAGCCGGTCGGTGTTCCAGCCGGCCGCGAAGACCTCGGCGGCGAACAGTTCCGGCAGCGGCAGGCCGAGTGCGGCGAAATAGTTGGCGTGCTTGATCTCGGCGACGATGCCGAGCACACGATCGGTCTGCTCGGCCGCGGCGTCGACAAGGTCGAACAGGTCACGCAGTCGCAGAATCGGTTGTTGGTCGTCGAAGGTCGTGTTGCTCTGCCGCAGGGCGGGCAGGCGTTCCCTGGCGCGCAGAGTGCTCAGTTCGGCCCAGGTGAAGTCCTCGGTGAACCACCCGGTGACGCGCGTTTTGTCTATGTGTTTCTCCGTGCGGCGAGCGGCGAATTCGGGCCGGGAGGCGACATCCGTTGTGCCCGAAATCTCGTTCTCGTGGCGGATGACGAGCACGCCGTCGCGGGTCGCGACCAGGTCGGGTTCGACGGCATCGGCACCGAGGGCGAACGCGAGCTCGAACGCTGAACGGGTGTGCTCGGGCCGGTAGCCGCTTGCCCCGCGGTGGCCAATGACGATCGGGTACATGGTTTCAGGCTAACCGCGCCACCAGAACGGATGCTGGGGGCCGGCAACACTGCCCCGTCCTGCCCCAGCCGTCGCGGCCTGCAACACTGCCTGAAACACGACCCGCATTGCTGCAAATCAGCTGATCTACTGCGTATTTGCATGTACTTTCGGGTACCGTTGTTGATGTGCCGCACCAGGCGCTGCGCGTTGGTTTACCCGCGCGCATCGAATACTCCACCAGCTGATTGTGAGTGCTCAACCCATGGCATCCTCCAACCCCGCTTTCTCCCGCAACGAGGCGTTCGGCGCTCGTGGCGCAGTGGCGTCGTCGCAGGCCCTTTCTGACAACGATCTGCAGTCGATGTACAACCGGCCCTCCGCTGGTTCGCAAGACACCGAACGCATGACCTACGAAGACACCATCACCAAGACCGGCCTCGGGTTCGCGCTGCTGCTCGTAGCAGCGGTGATCTCCTGGGTCGCCACTCCGGTGCTGCCGTTCCTGTTCATTCTTGGTGCGATCGCCGGTTTCGTGCTCGGACTGGTCAACACTTTCAAGAAAGAGCCGTCGGCTCCGTTGATCCTCGCGTTCGGCGCGGCGCAGGGCCTGTTCGTTGGTGGCATCTCCAGTATGTTTGAGGTCATCTATCCCGGCATCGTCACTCAGGCCGTCCTCGCAACCCTCGTCGTCGTCGTGGTCACCCTGCTGCTGTTCAAGAGCGGCAAGATCCGTGCCTCGAAGAAGGCGACCAAGGTCTTTTTGATCGCCATGGTCGGCTACGGCGTGTTCTCGCTGGTCAACCTCGGAATGATGATCTTCGGTGGCACCGACCAGGCGTTCGGCATGCGCAGTGCCAGCATCAGCATTCTCGGCATCGATCTCAAGCTCGGCGTCGTCATCGGCATTCTCGCGGTGCTCATGGCCGCGTATTCGCTCGTGCTCGACTTCGACTTCATCCAGAAGGGCGTCAACAACCGCCTGCCGCGAAAGTACGGCTGGAGTGGTGCGTTCGGCATCATGATGACCGTCGTCTGGCTCTACGTCGAGCTGCTGCGCATCTTCGCCCTCACCCGCGAGTAGCAGCACCCGCTCTCGATCAAGCGCCCTCGTTCCCAGGAACGAGGGCGCTTTTTCGTACCCCACGCACCCCACACTGTGGTTGGCTTAAGCAATGAGTTTCACTGACCTGCACACGCTGCTCCCGCTCGAAGCAAACGGCATGAACGCCATCTTCGGTTATATCGGCAGCGCCATCGTGCTCCTCGGCCTCGCTTGGGTGGTCATCCTCGCGATTCGTCGCTACCTCAAGGCACCCAAGGACTGAGCCTGCCTCGGGCCGAACCAGGCACGGCAGTCGTCAGCGGAGCGACCGCAAGTAGCGTCTACGCACGATCCGCTGAGCGAATTGAAGTCCTGCGTAGAGGGCTCGCCACGGCTGCTGCAGGACTGCCCGAGTGAGCGAGCGCAGCGTGGGCCTGCCATATACTCGGGGTCATGTCGCTCGGTCGCCCATTTCGAGCGCTGTGGGCATCGAGTGCTTCCTCCAATCTCGCTGACGGGGTCGCATTCATCTCGATGCCGCTCCTGGCAGCATCGATCACCGACGATCCACGACTCGTCGCGGGTCTGGCGACAACCTACGCCCTGGTTCGGCTTCTGGTCGCGCTGCCCATCGGGGTGTGGGTCGATAGAGTCGATCGACGCACCCTGCTGATCGGCGCCAACCTCATCAGGGGACTCGTCGTGATCGCCCTGGCCGTCTCCCTTCAGCTAGAGCTGGGAACCCTGCCGCTGCTCTACGCCGTGTTTGCCGTGATCGGAACGCTGGAGAGCGCGGCGGATAACGCATCCGTTTCTCTGCTGCCCTCGATCGTGCCCACCGAGCAGCTGGATCGCGCCAATGGTCGAATCTCGGCCGCACAGCTGATTGCCGATGAGTTCGCGGGCCCGCCGCTTGGCGGACTCGTGTTTGCCGTCGCGGCCGCGGCTCCCATGTATCTCATCGGCGGGCTCTGGGCTGCGGCCGGACTTCTAGCACTGGCGCTGCCGATCCGCCGGTTTGGTGTCGGCTCGGGGAATGAGCCTGCGCTACGCGAGCCCGCTCTTCTCAAGGCCATGCAGGGTGCCCGGTGGCTCGTTAAAAACCGCACGGTCGGTGGGCTGGCACTCATCGGCGCTCTCGCCAGCGTGGGCTACATGCTCCCCTTCTCGATCCTCGTTCTCTTTGCCGGCCAGCGCCTCAACCTCGATGCTGTCGGCTACGGCCTAATCCTCGCAATTTCAGCGCTCGGCGGCTTGATCGGATCATTCACCACCGCGCGGGTCCGAGGATGGATCGGCTACCGTTGCACGATTGTCGCGAGTCTACTCACGGGGGCAGCGGCGCTTCTCGCGCTGTCGCTTACCACCAACGCCGGGGTCGCTGCAGTGCTGCTGGCGGTCTACATCCTCCACGCCGTGGTGTGGGGAATCTGCGCCACCTCCCTTCGGCAGCGACTCGTCCCCGACGCTCTGCGAGGACGCGTTAATGCAGCGTCACGCGTGCTCAGCCTCGTCGGTCTGGCCCTCGGGTCCGCCCTCGGCGGCATACTGGCCCTCGTCAGCCTGTCGCTGCCGATCGCCGTCGGCGGCCTTGTCTTCATCGGGTGCGCGATGCTGGCCGCCGTGGTCATTCACCCACAGCGGGAGCACGACGGGGCCGTGCCCGACCGTGTCACGACCGCGTCACGACCGCGTCACGACCGCGTCACGACCGCGTCACGGGTGTGCACGCGAATCTCGTCAGCAGACGCATGAATACCCGCACCGAAACCAGGGTCCACGCGGGTAGCACAGGACTCCGCTAGTTGCCGATCAGGAGGTGAATGTTGTTGAGTTCATGCTCGTTTGCTGCAGCGCTGATTTCCAAATCAAATCGAGTCTGCAGATTCATCCAGAAGCGGTCCGAAGTGCCGAGGGCCTTGGCAAGGCGGAGGGCAGTGTCGGGGCTGATCGCGCGCTTGCCGTGCACGATTTCGTTGATGCGACGCGGCGGCACGTTGATTTGGTGAGCTAGGCGGTACTGGCTGACCTCAAGTGGCTTCAAGAATTCCTCTAGGAGGATCTCGCCGGGATGAATGGGTTCATGTGCGGTCGTCATGCTGACTCCGCTCAGTGGTACTGGGTAATCTCAACGTCTTCGGGTCCTGCCTGCGTCCAGATGAAGCAGATTCGCCATTGCGCGTTGATCCGGATGCTGTGCTGACCTTGCCTCGTACCTTGCAGCGACTCCAACCGGTTTCCCGGCGGCATCATTAAATCTTTCAGAGTCTCCGCCGCGTCCAAGATCAGGAGTTTGCGGTGCGCAGCGCGCTGCAGATCTGGACTAAATTGTTGGACGTGTTTCCGACGCAAGACTCGCTCGGCATGCTTTCCGGCAAAAGACAGAATCACAGCACGAGCACAACGCGATGCGTTATCAAACTCAAGGGTTGTGACCGCATCCGGAGGCAGACGATGGCAGGCTACGCGAGTGCTCGCAGCGCGTCCGTGGCGGAAAACGCCAAGCTATAAGCTCAGCCCACCACTGGCATGACCCGGCGGCGACCCGATGCCTCGCAGACACAAGTAGGGGCGGGGGGGGGGCGGGGGCGGCGTGTGCCCCGGGCGCGGGGGGGGGCGCCCCCCCAGGGGGCCGGCGGGGGGGGCGGGGGGGGGGGGGACCCCCGCGGGGCCCCCGGCGCCGCGGGGGGGGGGGGGGTTGATATTTTGGG
>NZ_JAJAYI010000077.1 GCF_026786305.1 Cryobacterium sp. | reverse complement strand
CCAAGTATCTAATGGGCCCGCCCCCCAATAATAACCCCCCCCCGTAACGGGCGCACCGCAGACGCGGGCCGCCCTTTTGCGTGCCCTCAGAAGACCTGGATGACAGGTGTTCAGGAGTATCGAATCACTTGGAAATCTCGGTCTCGCCGCAACCGGGCGCCTCCAGCAATTCATTGGTGTCGAATTGCCGAGAAATCCTAGGTAGCGAGACATCTCTCACACAGGACATGCGATCGCCGTGGCCTCGTAGTCCCAGTTCTCCAGCAGCGGGTCGTCTTCGTCGATCATGACGTGCAGGCGCTCGTTTCGGAGGCGACAGACATCGCGTACACGGGCCGCGTATTCGAGGCTCCACGAGGCTCCGGGCCAAGTGTCATGTTGCGACCGGTAGCGTGGAAGCGAAGAAGGAGAGCGATGACTGTACTCATTGCAGGATGCGGCGACCTCGGCACCGAGGTGGGCCTACGGTTCGCGCGGCTGGGGCACACGGTGGTCGGCCTGCGTCGCAACGCGAGCCTGCTCCCCGCCGAAATCTCGGGCCAATCGATCGACCTGAGCGTTGAGAAGCCCGTCATTCCGGCCGACACCGAGTTCGTCGTCGTCGCCATCTCCGCCGGCAGCCCCACCATCACGGCCTACCGCGCCGCCTACGTCGACGGCCTGCGCAACCTACTCGACGCCGTCGATGACGCCCGCGTCACGCCGCGCCGCGTGCTGCTGGTGTCATCGACGGCCGTCTACGACGTCTCTGACGGCAGTCGGGTCGACGAGCGAACCCCGGCGAACCCCAAACCGGGCACCGATTCCATCGTGCTCGATGCCGAACGGATGCTCCACGGGCGCCTTCCCACCGCCACCGTGCTGCGACTGGCCGGCGTCTACGGCCCCGGTCGTGAACGACTGATCAAACAGGTGCAAGCCGGTGCAACACTGTCCGCCCAGTCGCGCCACACCAACCGCATACACCGTGACGACGCAGCCGCCGCGATCGTTCACCTGCTGCTGCGCCCGGAACAGCCAGCGCCGCTCTATCTCGGCGTCGACAATGCCCCGGTGCAAAGCAACGAAGTGCTGACCTTTCTCGCCGCCGAGCTGGGCCTGCCCGAACCGACCCTGACGTCGAGCCCGAAGCCGGCGGGAAACCCCGAACCCACCCGCGAAAGCCAGCGCGGCGGAGACAAGCTCCTCAGCAATCGGCTTCTGCGGCAGACCGGCTTCACCTTCAGCTACCCCACCTACCGGGAGGGCTACCGAGCGCTCCTGGCCGGAGCCGGAACCCGCCACCCCTGAAGACCTACTGCGGCGGCCCAACCGGACTCAGGTCGGCATCCGTTCGAGCGTGAGCGCCATCGAGGCGAGGAGGGCCCCAAGCCGTGCCTGCTCCTTCGGGCTCACGTCGCGCGCTACCTGGGCAAGGAGCGCCGGAAAGTCGTCGTAGATCGTCTGGGTCATCTGCTCGGCGGCCGGTGTGAGAACGAGCAGCAGGCTGCGTCGATCATGCGGGTGGGCCACCCGGGTGAGAAGCGCGAACGCCACCAGACGATTCGAAATCGCGGTCACGGCGCTCGTCGTCACATCCATCGTCTCCGCGAGCAGCTTCGGTGTGATGCTGCCGGCCTCAGCGACCCGGGCCAGGGCGCGCAGTTCGCTCCCGGACAGGTTGACCTTCGTGCCCACCCGGTTGCGATTGTGTTCCATAGCGCGCTGGAATGACAGAGCGGATGCCGACAGGCTATCCAGGCTGCGTCCCGCGCTATCGAGTCCCTCGAGGCGTTCTCCCGACCTCTGGTCTGTCTGGTTCGCCCACCTGCAGGCGCGTAGCAGCGCCCCCCTCGGGCTGTTCTGTACTGCCGGCGTAGCGGGTAGGACAATGCAAAAGTTTCTTGCAGAACGGATAGTTTGTACTTTGAATTATTTCCCGTATATTGAGCCTCACACTGGTGCGCCAGCTCGGCAGTCGCGGGTTTCATTATGCTGCCGAACCACACGCTCAGCGTCGCATCGCATGCGCCGTAACACCTGCCTCAACGAAATGGACCATGCAATGCAGAGATACAGGTTGACGATCAACGAGGATTGGTTCTACCTCTCCGGCGAGCACAACATTCTGGCCCTCAAGGCCGCGCTGGCGGCGGCCGTGCACAACGGCGGCGGCTTCGTCGACATCCTCAGTTCTGTGCGCTCGCAGATCTCCCTGCTCATCACGAGCCATTCCGTCGTCAAGTTTGAAGCAATCTTCACCGAAGACCTTCCCGACCTGATCGAGTCCACACCGACCTTGGGGCTGTCGTATCTCGACGATGATTACGGGCTGGATTAAAGCGTTCCAGTCGAGCTGCCGCAGCAGGGGCGCCACCGACATCCGCTGTTCGAGAATGCATTCGAACCCAACACCAGATGCCATTGACGGCGAGCACGCACGCGAGTACGTTCACGCGAACGGAATACGTAACGTAGTGCCGACTCACTGACTTCACGACTAACTGAAAGGCAGTCTCATGAGTTTCCTTGGATTCCTCCTGCTCGGTCTCATCGCCGGCGCGATCGCGAAGGCAATCTTGCCGGGCCGTCAGGGCGGGGGCTGGTTAATCACCCTGCTGCTCGGTGTCGTCGGCGCCTTCCTCGGCGGCTTCCTCGGCGGACTCCTGTTCAATGTGAACCTGGGCGAATTCTTCTCCCTCGCAACATGGATTCTCGCCATCGTGGGATCGCTCATCGTGCTGCTTATTTACGGCGCGATCACGAACCGCCGCACGGCCTGACCACTCGCCCGACCCACTCGCCCGACCCACTCGCCCGACCCACTCGCCGGCCCCCCCCAAAGGGGGGGCCGCCGATTTTTGGGGCGT
>NZ_JAJAYI010000076.1 GCF_026786305.1 Cryobacterium sp. | reverse complement strand
CCTGGTGCGCGCTGCTCCTGCCCGTGACGGGCCGCTGGGCCGACCCCCACAACAACATCAAAGGGGCGCGGCCGGCGCCCGCGGCGCCGACGTCGGGGCGGCGCAGCAGCGTGATAATCAGACCGGTCTGCTTGATCCGTTCATCGGTTACCGCGGGTGCGGTGAGGGTCATCGCGTTCCATTCTTCGCGAACTTCGCGACCTGCGCCGCGTTGTCCTTGGTGACAAAGCCGGGCCCGGAGTAGACCGGCATGCCGCCGCCAACGACGTCGCCGTTGCGCGCCTGCAGGGTGAGGAAGGTCACCGGCAGGTAGCCCTGGGAGTAGGGCTGCTGGTCAACGGCGAACAGGATTTTACCGTCAAGGATGAGCTGGGTGACGTCGGCGGACACATCAAAGGTAGCCAGTTTCGCGGAGCTCGCTGCCTCATCGATGGCCTGGCTGGCTGCCACGGCGATGCCCGGGTTAAGGGTGAGGACTCCGTCGATCGACGGGTCGGCCAGCAACTTGCTCTTGATGGTGTTCTGGGCGTCCGCAACGTTCGCGACGTCGACCTGAACGTTGCTCACCGCGCCACCCAGAGTATCGGCGGCGCCCTTGCACCGTTCCTCCAGCCCGGTGTTACCGGCCTCGTGGATGACACAGATGACGTTGCTGACACCGGCATTGGCGAGTTGATCGCCCGCGCCCTGGCCGGCAATGAACTCACTCTGACCGACGTGGGTCTGAGCTCCGAATTCCTTGGACTGGTCGAGGCCGGAGTTGATAGTGATGACCGGGATACCCGCAGCGACGGCCTTCTCGACCGCGTTCTTGACGCCGTCGGGGTTGGCCATCGAGACGATCAAACCGTCCGGATTCGTCGCGATTGCTGCGTCGATCAGCTGGCTCTGCTTGACCGGGTCACCATCGCCCTGGTACGTGACGGTGACGCCGAGGTCTGTGCCAGCCTGCTCCGCACCGCTCTTGACAACGTCCCAGAATGTGTCTCCCGGGGAGCCGTGGGTGACGACGGCGATCGTGACCTTGTCGCCGGATGCCGCAGCATCGGTACTGGCGGTGGTGTTCGTGGTGGCTGTGCAGCCGGTGAGGGCCAATGGCAGAACGACGAGCGCCGTCATCCAGCGAGATTTAAGCTTCATGAGTTGATCCTCCATTGGATACTGGTGAATGGTGCCGTGCTGTGTGGTGCAGGGAACTGCGGATGGTGCTGATTGTCGGGTAAAATCTTAGCCCGTCGCCAAACCGGCGATGAAGTCGATGCTGGTACGTACATCCGCGAGTGGGCCTTGGCCGACTGGAGGGTTCTCGGTCAGGATAGTGTCCTGCTCTAGAACGTAGTACCCCGCATAACCGGCGCTCTCAAGCGCGCGGACGATCTTCGCAATATCGATGTCGCCGGTCCCGAGGGGTGTGTACATGCCCAGGCGCACCGCGTTGGTGTAGCTCAGCTCCTTGCGCTGCACCTTCTCGGCCAGATCCCGGTGCACGTCTTTGAGGTGCACGTGGCTGATCCGAGCGGCGTTGGTACGGGCCAGTTCGACCGGGTCGGTACCTCCAATCAACAGGTGTCCGGTGTCGAGGCAGAGCCCAATGTAAGAGCCATTCAGCACGCGCTCGACATCGTCGCCCGATTCGATCATCGTTCCGACATGGGGGTGGATAGATGCCACCACGCCCCGCGCGGCTGCCGCCTGTACCAGGCGATCGAGGTTGGACAGGAGTGTGCCCCATTCCTGCTCGCTCAGGGTCGGCCTGGAGTCGTAGCCGATCCGGCCGGTGTCTGCCGAGAGAACGAGCCGGCTGGCCCCGGCCGCCACGAACGAGTCGAGTTCGGCTTCAATGACCGGCACGGGGTCGCTGCCGACGTCATGCAGCACAATCGGCACGAATCCACCGACGGCTTTGAGACCGGCATCGGATAAAGTCGCGGATTTTTCACTGGGACTGGCCGGAAGGAACCCCGCGGGGCCGAACTCGGTGGCCACGACGCCCAACTCACCCATCTCACCGAGAACACGCTCAGGCGCCAGTTGAAAACCCCAACCGGGAACCTCGCACACGCCCCAGGAAATCGGGGCGGCGGCGATGCGGCTCAGAAGATTTGCGGATGGCTCGGCCACGGTCACCGTTTGACTTCATCGAGGCGCACCGGGCGCCCCTCGGCGCGGGAAAGTTCGGCAGCCTCAGCGATATAGAGCGCTTCCAAGGCATCCCGAGGGATGCACGGGCTCACGGTCTCCCCGGCGGCCACGGTGACAAATCGGGCCAGCTCTGCCGCATAGGCGGGAGCGAACCGCTCCTGAAAGTTGGGCCACGCTGAACCGTTCGGAAAGCCGACGCCCTGCTCGGCGCTGGTCAGTGGCACGCGTTCGTCCAGTCCGACCGAACGGTTTCCCCGGCTTCCGGCCAGTTCCATCCGCACGTCGTAGCCTGCGCCGTTGTAACGCGAGCCCTGCACGGTGACCAGGGTTCCGTCATCGAGTGTGAGCAGAGCGGCGGATTCGTCGACGTCGCCGGCGTCACCGAAGAAGGACGCGCCTCGATTGGCTCCGGTCGCGAAGACCGTAGCGACTTCGCGACCGGTGACCCAGCGCAGAATGTCGAAGTCGTGGATGTGGCAGTCGCGGTAAATTCCACCGCTCATGGAGATGTACTCGGCCGGCGGCGGTGTCGGGTCGCAGGTCAGCATGTGCATCCGGCGCAGTTCGCCGATATCACCGTTCTGCAACGCTTTTTTAGCCTCGGTGTAGCCGGCGTCGAACCGGCGCTGGAACCCGATCTGAACGGGAACGTCGTGACGCTCGACCTCCTCGACGAGCGCGATGCTCGAGCTGAGGTTTTCAGCGAGCGGCTTCTCGCAGAATGTCGGGATGCCGGCGCGCACGGCCCGCACAATAAGCTCGGCGTGGGCCGAGGTCGGGGCGGCAATCACAATACCATCGGGTTTCGAGGCGAATGCCTCGTCGATCGTGGCGGACAGTGAGCCGACTGAAGCGGCCGCGGCCTGGGCGCGAGCCGGATCGAGATCTGCGATCAGCAGGTCGGTGACACCGGCCTGCGCTTTCAACGTTCCGACGTGAGAGAGCCCGATCCTGCCGGCACCCAGAACTACGAATCGCACTTTATTGCCTCCACATTGAGTTTGTTCTAATGTCCTAATGTTGTTGCTGTCGACCACGGTATACGGCTGTCAAGCAGAGGTCAAGATTTTGTCCTAACATACTTACAAATGTTTTTCGAGACGAGCTATGCCCCCAGATAGAGACGCTGATTGTCACGTTTGGCCACGTAGTCGATACGCGCTTGCGCGGTACTGCCCAGGGCCGATACCTCGGCCACCGGTACGTCCCACCAGCTCTCCGTATCGGGTGAAAATAGCAAGGGGTCACTGTTGATATGAATCAGAGTGGCGGTGGTGGATTCTTTCGCCGTGGCCACGGCCGTGGCCAGGTCGGCAATGGCGTTCACGCCAGGCTCCACCCTGATCACTGCTATCCCAAGACTCGCCGCGTTGGCCGCCAGGTCGATCGGCAGCGTCGCATCCGTTTCAAAGTTGTTGTGGGCTTTGTCCTGAAATCGATACTGCGTGCCATACCGTTGCGAGCCCACCGTATCGCTCAGGTGGCCGATGGAGGCGTAGCCGTGGTTTTGCACCAGCACGATGATGAACTTGAGACCCTCCGCCACGGCCGACACGATCTCGGTGTGCAGCATGAGGTAGGAGCCGTCTCCGACCATGACGATCGAGTCTCGGTCGGGGGCGGCGCGGCGTACGCCGATGCCTCCGGCGATCTCGTAGCCCATGCAGGAAAAGCCGTACTCTACGTGGTATCCGAGTTCGTCGCGCACCCGCCAGAGCTTGTGCAGGTCGCCGGGCAGCGAACCGGCCGCGCAGACGACGACGTCGCGCGGGTCTGAGGCCCGCTGCACGGCACCGATAATTTCCGATTGGGCCGGCAACGGTCGGCCGCTTGGCGCGATGGCTGCGTCGACGACCGCGTTCCACGCCGCCTTCTCCGAGCGGATGCGATCGGCGAAGTCGGCGTCGACAGTGTAGCGACCAAGGCCCGCGGTCAGGTCCAGGAGCGCTTCCCGGGCGTCGGCTACCACCGCGACGGCGGCGCCAAGCTTGATCGCGTCAAACGACGCCACGTTGATGTTGATGAAGCGCACGCCGGGGTGCTGGAAGGCAGTGCGACTGCCGGTCGTGAAGTCGCTGTACCGAGTGCCGATTCCGATGATGAGGTCGGCGTCACGGGCGATGCGGTTGGCGGCGGTCGTTCCGGTGGCGCCCACCGCGCCGAGACTCTGCGGGTGGTCCCAGGTCAGGGATCCGACGCCGGCCTGCGATGTACCCACGGGAATCCCGGTGGACTCGGCAAATGCGCGCAGAGCTGCGGCCGCGTCCGAGTAGATGACGCCGCCACCGGCCACGATCAGCGGGCGCTTGGCCTCCACGATGGCGCGCATGACCTGGTCGATGATTCCCCGATCCGGGCGGGGGCGACGGATCTGCCACTCGCGATCGGCGAGAAACTCCACGGGCACGTCGAGCGCCTGCGCCTGCACGTCTTCGGGAAGGCACAGCGTGACCGCGCCGGTTTCAACGGGGTCGGTGAGCACACGCAGGGCACCGAGGGCAGCCGCAAAGAGCTGTTCGGGGCGCTGCACCCGGTCGAAGAACCGAGACAGCGGTTTGAAGGCATCGTTCACGCTGATGCTAGCGTCGTGCGGCAGTTCCAACTGCTGCAGCACCGGGTCGGCCACCCGGGTGGCGAAGGTATCAGAGGGCAGCAGGAGCACGGGCAGTCGGTTGATCGTTGCAAGGGCAGCACCGGTGAGCATGTTGGTGGCACCGGGCCCCACCGAAGCGGTGCAGGCGAAAGTCGACCGACGCCGACGCATCCGTGCAAAAGCCACTGATTCGTGGACCATTGCTTGTTCGTTGCGGGCCTGATGATAGGGCATCAGGGTCGGATCCTCGACGGACAGCTGTTTCAGGGCCTGGCCGACGCCGGCGACGTTGCCGTGACCGAAGATGCCGAAGATGCCCGCGATGGTGCGCTCGCGCACGTCACCGTCAACCGTGTACTGGTGGGCGAGAAACTCGATGAGCGCCTGGCTGACTGTCATGCGTCGGGTGGTCACTGTCGTTGTGTCCTTTCGGTACTGCCGGAAAGAGCTAGGAAGTATAGGGAAGTCGGGAATCGATCTCCTGACCAGCCCACGTGTCTCGAATCCAGCCGTGCGCCGGGTCATCCCTGATTCGCCACGACCGGTCGGGATCGGGCCCGGCCATCACGTTGAGGTAGTAGAGGTCGTAGCCGGGGGCCGCGACGCACGGGCCGTGCCAGCCGAACGGCACGAGGGCGACGTCGCCGGTGTGCACCTCGGCCAGGATGTCGATGCTTCCGGCCTCAGAGGAGTATGTTCGCATGAAACCAAACGGGCTCGCCGTTTCCGGCCCGCTCTGGCCACGGGTGACGGCGGTCTCGAAGTAATAGATCTCCTCGAGGCTCGACTCTTTACCCGGCGTGTATTCGTCGTGCTTGTGCGGCGGATAACTCGACCAGTTCTCGGCCGGGGTGATGACCTCGCACACGATCAGCCGATCAGCCGCAAGACTGCCCGGGGTACCGAAGTTGTGCACCTGCCGGCTCGACCGGCCGGCACCGCGCAACTCGATCGGCACATCCGCCTTCGGAATGTATGCCACCGGATGGGCCGTGTCGGTCGGTGCCTCGGCCACCGCCACCCGGCCCGCGCCCGCGATCGAGAGCGCGGTGCCGGTGGGCAGGTACAGGGTGTCGGTGGGTCCGTGAAAAACGGATGCCCGCCCCGCAAGCGCCTGCACGCGCTTCGCGCTCTCGTTCGCAAGGGTGTAGCGCACCGTGAACGAACCGGCGAGCGGAATCACGATGCGCTCGCTGGCTTCTGCGGCGAGGAACACGGAGTCACCGGCAGCGAGGGCAGCGACACGAATCCCGGTGTATCGCCATGCGCTGATTGTCTGGTCGACGACGGATTCCCAGCCTTCACGCGCCAAGGAGCCTTGGGCGTAGAACCAGTCGGCGGATGGTGTCGTCATCGTTCAGCCGATCTGATTGCTTGAGCCATTTTGGGGGAAACCGAGGTTGATGCCGCCGCGAGGGCAAGCGGGAAAAACCACTTCGGTACCGTGGCCGGAAAGTTGAACGGGATGATCACGGCGACCACGCCGGGCGCCTGGCGGGTGGAGTACATGTCGACACCGATCAAGTCGTTCTCAGAGTAATCGACTTTGAGCAGGTGCGGGATGCCGCAAGAAAACTCCACAACCTCCTGGCCGCGAGAAACCTCACCGAGAGCGTCGGAGAGTACCTTGCCGCGCTCGCTCGTGATGATCTCGGCCATCTCCCCCTCGCGGGCATTCAGCAGCTCGCGAAGGCTGAACAGAATCTGTTGACGTTTGGCGATCGACTGGTCGCGCCGGGCGGGGAAGGCGGCCGTGGCGCTCGCAATGGCGGCCACGATCCCTGCCAGGTTGACGAGCGACACGTGTGTGCTGACCGTACCGAGTGCGGGGTCGTAGACCGGCGCGGTGCGACCGGAGAATCCCGCCTGTTCTTTTCCGTCGATCCAGTGCGCGACGAGGGCTGAATCCATTGCTGTCGCGGGCACGGTGATCTTCTTTCTGAACGAGAGTGGAAGAGAGGTTCAGGCGCCGTGCACGAGGGCTGCAGCGGTATCAATGGCCGCCTCAACATTGCCGTCGTGCGGGTAGAGCAGGCTGCGGCCCACGACGAGCCCGCGTACTCCGGGGAGTTCGAGGGCGTGGCGCCAGGATTGAACAGTTTGGGTCGGATCCCCAACCGGGTCACCGCCCAAGAGCAGGGTCGGCAACGTGGTGGCGGCCATAACGCGCTCCATGTCGGCAACAACCGGCAGCTTCAGCCAGGAGTAGGCGCTGGAATTGCCGAGACCCTCGGCGATGGCAATCGACAGGATCACTGCATCCGCTCTCAGGTCGTTCTTGACCCGCCCGTTGGCCCAGGTGGTCATGAACGGTTCCAACATAATCGGGAGGCCGGCCGCAGCAGCCTGGCTCACGGCCAGCGCCGTCGCCTCGAGGGTGGCGAGCGATCCGGCGTCCTCGAGGTTGATGCGCACGAGGTTTTTGGCGAAGTCCAGCCGGTCCCGTTTGATCCGGTCGACGTCGTAGGCCGTATAGCGGTCGTCCATCTCGAACGAGGAGCCCCAGAGTCCGCCGCGGTTCATCGACCCAACGACGATCTTGTCGTCGAGCAGTCCGAGCAGGGCGAGGTCGTCGATGATGTCGGGTGTCCCCAGAACGCCGTCCACGCCCGGGCGGGTGAGCGCGGTCGCGAGGCTTTCGAGCAGGTCGTAGCGGTTGGCCATGGCGTTGGCGTCGTTACGTACACCGAGGGCGCCGCGGGCGCGGTGGTCGGCGGCGACGATGAAGAGTCGACCGTCACCGCGGATCAGCTCCCGCCGGGTTCGGCCCGCGAGGATCTCGCCGATACGCTCCGGGTGGCTCGCGCGGGCATCGCGCAGCGCATCGAAGTCAAGCCCGGTCATGCGCTCACTCCGGCCAGAATGTGCTCGACCTCGCTCGTGGTGGGCATCGCCGTCGAGCATTCACGCCGGCTGGCCACAATGGCGCCAGCCACATTCGCAAATTGCAGGACGCGACGCAGCGGCCAGCCCTGCAGTAATCCGTAGCAGAGGGCCCCGCCGAAGCCGTCACCGGCGCCGAGCCCGTTCACGACGTCGACAAAGTACGGGGGCACCTCGACGGTTTCGGTGAGGGTCTTGGCCAGCACGCCCTTGGGACCCTGCTTGACGATGGCCAGTTCGACGCCCCGTTCCAGCAGTGCGTCGGCGGCGCGCGACGGTTCGGTCTCGCCGACGGCCATTTCGCACTCTTCCTTATTGCCGACGGCGACCGTGACGTGGCCAAGGGCGAGTGCCACCTGAGCGCTCGCCTCCTCGGGTGACGCCCAGAACATGGGGCGGTAGTCGAGGTCGAGAATGGTCAACGGGCGTCGGCCGCGTGCGTGCCATGCTGCGAAGTGTGCGGCTCTGCTGGGCTCTTCACTCAGTCCGGTCACGGTCGACCAGTAGATGCGGGCGTTCTCAATGGCCGTCAGGTTGAGCTCGTCGGCGTTGATGACCAGGTCGGGTGCTTTGGGCGATCGGTAGAAGTAGAGGGGAAAGTCGTCGGGCGCAAAGATTTCGCAGAACACGACGGGGGTGTTGAGGTTGGCCACCCCCGAGACAAATTCGTCGCTGACGCCGAGGCGCACGAGCTCCTGGTGCACGTAATTGCCGAAGGGATCGTTTCCGGTGCGGGTGATCACCGCGGACTTCAATCCGTGGCGCGCAGCGGCGACGGCAACGTTGGTGGCGCTGCCACCGAGGTACTTGCCGAACGTTCGGACGTCTTCGAGGCCGACACCAGCCTGCAGCGGGTAGATATCAACGCCGACGCGGCCTATGGTCAGCACATCGTGGGGGGTTCGCGGTGAGGTCGTCATACGTCGATGTACAACTTTCTGAACTAGGAGTGGTCGGCTTGTCGCCGTTCCCCCACAGTAGCGCCCTTTCCAGATAATGTTATGACATATGCACAACCAGTTTTTTCGGAGCCAGCGCGGCGCGGTGGGAACCGGGGAATCCGTCGAAAGAATACCCGTCGTTGTTCGACCAGCCGCCCAGCCGGTGAAGTCAGCCGAGGGTGACGACGCGTTCGGTAAGCGCAAGCGATCCTGGACTTCGCACACGGCTCATCCTTGCCCCTCGCTACCGTTGAGTAAAGAGCGTGAAGCGTTGTGCTTCTTTCCTTCACACGTTGCGTTCGGTGCGGATCAGATTCTGACGTTTCAGTTGAGCCACGGTCAACGCACCCACTTGCGATAACCACCGTGCGGTAAGCGTCTGCTGTCGACAGCATCACACGACGTCGAAGGGATTGCGCTAGTGCATCT
>NZ_JAJAYI010000075.1 GCF_026786305.1 Cryobacterium sp. | reverse complement strand
GAGCGGCCGCGCGGGGTGTTCGTCGTGCGTGGGGGGCTGACGGTCAACACCTCGGTGCGGGTCGATTCCGGACAGCCCGGCAGCCAAAGGTTCCCCAAGATCGCCATAGCTGCCACCCTGAGCCTGCCGAACATCGGAGTGTCCGAGGAGGCCGTCAGCGTGATGGGGTTCGCCCTGGACACCGGGTTGCCTCCCGGGATCGTCTCCGCGGACAAGCAGTACTTCGCCAACGCGACTGTGGAATCCCTGCACCGGCCGGTGCCTGCACCAGCCGGTGGCCGACCTCGGATTCACCCCCTCGACCGCATACCGCATCGACCGGCTCGGCGTGCAGGGCGGCAAAGCCGGTGCCGTGTACATCGAGGGTGACGTCTAGTGCCCCCGCACCCCGCAGGCACTCAAGGACACCACCAAACAGTTCATGGCCGGCGAGATCGGCAACGACACCTTCCGCCAACGCATCCAGGAACGCACCCAGTTCGTTTTGCGCAACAAGGAGAAACCCGACCCAAACCCCGAGGATGTGCCCGAGTTCCTCGACGACATCTGGCGCCAGCACTCCGTGACCTTCACCGAGCACGACACCATCCGGCAGAAGCAGGCGTTCCCCCATCAGAGCAAGGAATGGGACAACTTCCACACCCACGCCCGGCAGTCGATTGAGTCCCTCCACGAGGGCGTCAAAGACCCCGGCACCGAACAGATGGAACTCTCCGGACGCCGCCGCGTGCGCGGCTTCGCCGCCGCCCAACTGTTCATCACGATCCTGCTGGTCAACTACAACCTGAGAAAGATCGCTTCGTTCCTGCGGGACGAGGAACACGGCACCACCGCGCAGAAGAACCCGATCATGCGCCGCCGCGACCGCATCTGGGACAACCCGTACACGAAGACCGTGGAGCGCGAGTCCGCTCTCGAACTGCAACGACTCGGCAGACTCATCAGCCCCCTGCGAACCTAAACCGACACTCCGGCATCCCCGACACCGCCCGAGAGGGCAAACCCACCGCACACCGCACAATTCGCCGCGCCCCGAAACGGGCGCCATCGTCACTTAACAGCCCAAAGCCGCGAAATTCTGACCAGCCACCGGCGCCCGACCGCGGACCGTCGCCGAAAACGCGAAACGCTCCCGAGTTTCCTCAGGAGCGTTGTGTTTTACGACCGTGCTTTCAAGAGTTCTAAGTACATTCCCGTGGGTCGTTGGGTTTAGTCGACAGGCCCCGTGAATGTTGGCCGACGCGGCCCCCATGATAATCACGATCCTTTAACGCTCAATCAAGAATCCTCCCGTTCGGAAGCCACCGAAGCGACAGCAGTCCCCGTGCGGAGACACGGCCGCGTCCCCCGAACCTGATGATGGCGATCCGTCTACGGCGGTGCGAAATCGTCCGATAGTTCATTGTCTGTGGAGGTGACATCATCATGGCCTAGGGCTTTCAGACGATGTCGATCGAGATCTCGACAGCCGATGTCGTGCCCGTGTTCTCGAGCCAATGCGTGGTGTGCCTGTCTTCGGGCCAGCCCGGTCCAGGCCCGTATTCCTCAGCCTCGCCATTTCGATGGTCGGTGATCGTTCCCTGCAGGATGTAGACCGCGCCCGGCCTGCCCACGTGGTCGTGGATCGGGCCGAAGACACCTCCAGGTTCGATGGTCACCTTGCGCATCCGGAGCTGACGCCCCGCCATACCCGCAATCTCGGGACCGAGGTCGACTGTGGCAAGCAGTTCGATCGAAACACCTTTCGACTCCGGTACCGCCTGTTCGTCGCTCATGGCATATCCCTCCTTCGACAGACCCGGCGTTCACGCTCGGGAAAATCATTCTCCATCGCGATCACCAAAACCTCCACCGGCTCAACTTTTAGCCGCAGGCGCCGGCCCAGCCTCCGCAGGAACGTCACTCACCGATGTCCCTATGGCGGTCGAAGCTTCTCTTCACCGTCGACCGAAGTTATTTGCCTGCAGGTATGGCTGGGCCTTGGCGGGAACTGGACGGGCAGAAATAATCGCTCCTAACGGGCCCACCTCCGAGCCGGGGCGGAGTCGTCGCTGTAGCGCGAATCAACCAAAGCCGGGACACATCAGACCCACCACACAACTCGGGGCGATTCTCGGCTTGGGTGTTCAGTGAGCATTGGCCGCTCGTGGCGCTCGCGATCTTCTGCCCGCTTTACGTGTGGTGGTCGCTCAGCCACGCCACGGCCTCGGCAGCCGAGTCGGCTGCCTGGGCGGCGGCCGACGCCGAGCAGCAGCCGCGGCTTCATCGGGTGGTTGCGACGACGGCGATTCGGGCGGGCATCCCGATGCCGCGAGTTGGCGTGATCGACGACCCAGCCCCCCAACGCCTTCGCTGCCTCGCTGTCGCCGAAAGACGCAGTAATCGGGGTGACCAGCGGTGCCCTCGACCTGCTCAATGACAGCGAGTTCGAGGCGGTGATCGCGCACGAGGTGGCGCACATCGTCAACCAGGACGGCCGCGTGACGCTCACCACCTTCGCACTGGTGGGCTCGATCCCCTCGCTCGCCGGCGTGCTCATCGTGCTCGGCTGGGCGATGACGCGGTCGGTGCTCGAGCAGTTTCGGTTCGGGTTGGGACTCATTCTCGGCGCCGTCGGCGTGTTGATGCTCGTGCTCGGCAGTGTCGCGGCGCCGCGAGTTTCTGGCCGACGCCAGCGGTGTGGAACTCACCCGCTACCCCGACGGCCTCGTGCGCGCGCTCGAGAAAATCACCGCGCACAGCGCGCCCATGACAAAGGCCACGGCCGAGGTGAGCGGGCTGTTCATCGTCAACCCGATCGGCGATGGCTGGCTCGCAGGGCTACTCAGATCGCACCCGCCGGTGGCGGAGCGGGTGGAGCGGCTACGGTCGATGGGGCGCGAGTTCCAGGGAGGTCGACGACAGCGCGTAGACAAGTCTCGCGCACCTCAGGAGGCACGACGCACCGCGTGATGGGATGCCCAAACGGGTCGTAGGACCGGAGGGCGCCGCTGCGCGGGGGCCTACGATGTTGTCTCAGTGGATGTTGATACAGAACCAGGATTGCGCCCCGTTGCTGTCGACAGCTAAAGCGCAATCCACCGATCACCGCACCGACTTCACCTCCGCGCCTCCCCCGCGCCAGAGGCCAACCGGCCGCGATGGACCGACATCGGCACCATTATCCAGTGCATCGCCCTCCCCACCCTTCGTGCCGTCGACGAGCTCGGATAACCCCCCACGACAAGTCGAAGCCGCGACACTGTTGCGAGTCCACAATTACGCGGTGCTATTCACTGGACTCTTCGCAGCAACCACAGGCAGACCCGCTGGCCGCCAAGAAAGCCTTCGCTTGAGTCTCGGCGTGGATCGCAGTCATTCGGAACAAGATCATGGAAGGAAGCTCGCGGGACGGTCGCGTCACGAAGTCGAGACAAGGCTGCCCTGCTTGACCTGCTTGGCCGATTGAAAGTCACCGATGTCACCGATCGAATCCGGTCGGTGACCGAGACGCTCTATCAGGAGCTGATCGACGCGGAGGCGACCGCGTTCATCGACGCCGAGCCGTTTGAGCGATCCACCGAACGCACCAGCCAGCGGAACGGATCCCGTCCTCGAACATTGACGACCACTACTGGGGACGTCGGTTTAAGGGTCCTGGAGCTGCGCACCGGGTCGTTCTTCACGGCCCTGCCGCAGCGGCGCCGCCGGGTCGATCAGGCGTTGTTCGCGGTACTGGTGGAGGCCTGCGTCCACGGCGTCTCGACCCGCAAGGTCGACGACCTTGTGAAGGCGCTCGGCGCGGACAGCAGGATCTCCGAATCTGAGGTGTCGAGGATCTGCGCGAGCGCCGACGCGGAAGAAGCCGAGTTCCGCGCCCGCACCTTGAGCGGACTGGACTTCCCGTAAATGTTCCTCGATACGATTTACTGCAAGGCCCGGGTTGGGCACCGGATCGTGTCCCAAGCTGTCGTCATCGCGGTGGGCGTCGCGGCAGACGGCCGCCCGGAAGTTCTCAGCTTCGAGGTCGGCGACAGCGAGAGCGAGGCTTTCTGTACCAGCTTCCTCCGCTCCCTGAAGACCGGCGCCCTCGGCGGGGTGAGGCTGGTCATGTCTGACGCCCCCACCGAGCTGAAGAAGGCCATCGGGACGGCATTCCAGGGCGCCGGCTGGCAGAGATGGCGGGTCCTTTTCATGCGGAACGTCCTCGCGGTGGTGCCGAAAGGATCGCAGGACATGGTGGCCTCGATCATCCGCACGATCTTCGCCCAGCCCGACGCGGAACACATTCAGAAGCAGTTCGCCGAGGTCACCAGCGTGCTCGGCCGGTCCCACCCGAAGGTCGCTGCGATGCTCACCGACGCGCAACCCGACCTGCTCGCCTTCGCCGGATCCCCGAGGCGCTACTGGCGACAGATCTGGTCAACGAACCCGTTGGAACGGGTGAACATCGAGGTCATCGACGAGGCAGTGATCCTCCCAGGACCGGGCGCCGGCTACGCCGGAACTACTGACCCGCACGGTGGTGAGAAACTCCACCGCGCAGCGAGACGTGACCTCGAGCAGCGCGCGGCTATGGGCGGCGGAGGCTCAGGTAGGTCCAGCCTTTGGGGCGCCGGAGATGTTATGTGCCCGGAGACCGGTACTTAATCTGCCCGGCTGTCCGCATGGCTTCCATTGTTTCGTCGACGGTCAAGAGCACTGTCGTTTCGAACGAGCTCAGTGCGCCGCCTCCGCTGATGGCCAGTGCCACCGCGGCCATGGACGCGTTGTCCGGGGCCTCCCACACGCTGTATCCGTCGTGGGTGCCAAAGGCATACCAGAATCCATGGAGTTTCCCACCGACCGATCCGATATACGCCTGGGCGGCCTCTCGGCGGTCTTCCGGGTTGCTGATCAGCCTTGCCCAGGTCTCGGTTGTATAGCTGAACTTTGTCAGATAGAGCGGCATGGTCTGTTCCTATCGTTCGCCATCGGAAGTGTGGATTCACCCAGAATGGCAGCCTGCTGCCATGTCGGCAAGGGATCACACCTAGGTTCAACAGCCGGGATATCGACAGCGCGGCGGCGCCTCGAAACGGGCGCCATCGTCATTTAACGGCCCACAACACGGAAAATCTGGCGGCCCACCGGCATCCAGCTGCGGACCGCCGCCGAAAACACGAAACGCTCCCGAGAAACCGCAGGAGCGTTGTGTATTACGGCCGTACTTTCAACGGTTCTTAATACAGTCCCTTTGTGGGCTGTTCCAAGGACCTCAACTCGGCTAAAACGGCGGGGCCGATCCTCGACACCGACGTGCATTTTCCTCCGCCTGCTCCTCGATTTTCCACCACCATTGCGGGCGATGGTTCTAACGAGGTTCTTCTCGTCCTCTGCGTCGACAAGTTCGTTCACGAGCCTGATGGCGAAGGTGTATTTGACTCGGATTCCCATTTCGGCGGCCGCCGTTGACAGTCTCTGATGTCGACAACTTTAAGTGTTTGTGTATAGCTAGAGGAATGCCTGAGCTCGTCTATTGGCGATGTCACGTCGGGTATCGCTGACCGGGAACTTCTTGCAGATCCGCACCAGGGATGCGGGATTGATGAGTCCGGCTTTCACGAGAGCGCTCACAAACTCGAGGTCCTTGTCTTCACCGCGAACAAGCTTCGCGGCGCACAAGTCCTGTGGATCCAGGCATCGGGCGGCGTTTTAACTACTGACCCACACTCCGAGGTTCACGTCGATGAGGGTGGCGAGGGTGTAGTCCTCATCGTCCGTGATCGGTGCGATGTCGACCTCGTCCGAGAGG
>NZ_JAJAYI010000074.1 GCF_026786305.1 Cryobacterium sp. | reverse complement strand
GGCGCGACCGGTGCGGCCGACGCGACCGGTGCGGCCGACGCGACCGGTGCGGTGGGCGCGACCGGGGTGACCGACCCGGAACGTAGCCCGGAACCTGAACCTGATGAGCCAGAACGAGAACCAGAACCAGAACCGACTGCGGTCGCGTCCCGCGCTGCTTGCGCCGCCGCGGCCTCCGCTATCGCAGCAGCGGAGGCTTGCGCCCGCGCGAACGCGGTGGCCGCAGCTGCCGCGTCCTCGCCTGCGTGGAAGCTGCGCTCGGCCTCGACCGTGGTGTCTTTGAGCAGGGCGAGCTGTTCGAACAGCTGGCTCGACTTGCGCTGCTGGGTGTCATACGCGGTCTGGGCGGCGGCGGAACTGGTGGTGGCCGCATTGAAGGTGGTCTTGGACTCTTCGGTGAGACGTTCACGTTCCTTGGTCGCCGATGCGGCCTGCTCCCCGAGGGACTCGGCCGCGTTCTTGTCCTGCATGGCCTCGGTGTAGATCCGCTCCGACTGTTCGCTGAGTTTGCTGGCCGTGCCGAGCTGGTTGAGCAGGTCGTCAGCACTGTTGCCGTTCAGAAACAGATTGAGCGACAGACCGTTTGCGCCGGATTTGGCGAGGTGCGCGGCGATCAGGCCGGCGCGCATCTTCGATGTCGCCGCGCTGGCTTCGGCCGTTTCAGCCTGCTCGCTGAGGCTGGTTTCCCGCGCGCTGGCGGCATCCAGAGCGTCTTGCGTCACACGGTAAGCCTCGGCCGCAATCAGGGCGGTCGTCACGGCCTTCGCGGCCTGGGCCGCCAGGCCATCGAGCAATTCGCCGAGAGTCGCGATCTCCGCCTGCTTGGTCGACTCGTTCTGCTTGGCCTTTTCGACGTCGTTCCAGCTCGGGTAGTCGGGGGCGGCGAAAGCGGCGCTGCCGGCTGCGGCAACGGTGGCCGTGACCGCCGAGACCGCACCGATGGCCACGGCGGAGAGCAGCCGTTTCGACTTTGAGCGAACTCCTGCGCGTGCGGTTGCGGTGTTCTGTGCGGTGGTGCTCTTAGCCAAGTGATGCTCCCCGGTCGGCCATGAATGGAACGGGATTGATGCGGTTTCCACCAATCCACACTTCGAAGTGCAGGTGGCAGCCGTTGGCGGCTCCGGTGTCACCGGAACTGGCGATGAGCTGCCCGGCCGAGACCGTCTGGCCGACGCTCACGCTGAAGCCGCCGTCCCGAATGTGGGCGTACCCGGTCGACACGTTGTCGCCGTGGCTGATCTTCACAAAGTTGCCGTAGGTGCCGAGGCGTCCGGCCCAGGTGACAACGCCGGCGTGGGCGGCGTAGATGGGCGCGCCACAGCCGGTGCCGAGGTCGGTCGCGTAGTGGAAGCTGCCGCTGCACTCGCCACCATTACAGATGACCGATCGGGGTCCGTAGCCGGCGGTGATACGTCCGCTGGCCGGAACACCCCAGCCGGACATGCTCACCGACCCGCCGGAGCCACCACTACTCGCGGCCGCCGCCGCCGCCGCTGCCGCCGCTGCTCTGGCTGCCGCTGCTGCTGCCGCGACACGAATGGCTTCCAGGCGGGCGCGCTCGGCCACACCGGCTTCATACCCGGCTGTAGTCGTGGCCTGGGCGTCGCGCATGAACTGCAGTTGTTGTTCCAGCTCGACGCTCTTGGCTTGGGACTCGGCGAGGGCGTTCGCTGCAGACTCGGCCGCGGCCTGGGCAGCCGCGAGCGCCGTCTCAGCGGCGAGGCGGAGGGTTTCGCGCTCGGCTTGTGCGAGCTTGGCCTGGTCGCCCAGGGACTGCGCATTGTTGGTGGCGGACTGCGCCTCGTCGTACACATCTGAGCTGCGCTCGACGAGCTTGCTCATGTTGCCCAGTTTCGCCAGCAGCAGGTCGGCATCGGCGCCGTCACCCTGCCCCTCGAGGAACAGATTCACGCTCAGATCGGTGCCGCCGGTGCGGTAGAGCTGGGCGGCGAGCTGGCCAGCCTGCTTGGTGGCGGCATCCGCTGTGGCCTTGCTGGCGTCCGCCTGCAACTGAATGTCTTCGGCACGGCGGGTGGCGTCGTCGAAATCTTGCTGGGCGACCTCGAGCTCGTTGGCGCTCTTCTCGGCGGAGGCCTGAGTCTCTTGCACCCGCTCCTGCAGGCCGGCGATGAGATTCTCGATAGCGGTCACCTGCGCGGCGGCCGAGGCGGTGTTCGCCTTGGCATTCTGCAGGTCCTGCCACGAGGGGTAATCGACGGCGCGGGCCGAGGATACCGGGCTCACCAAGGTCACTAGAAGGGTCATGGCCGCCACGATGCTGGTCAGCGCCAGGGTGTGTCGTGGCCACCGATTGGCCACACGCAAGCGGCGAGCAGGTGTGTACGTACCACGGCCAATCACGGTTCTCATATGAATCATTGTTTCCCAACAGGCTTTTGGCAGTCGCAACGTGCGCCGGAGCGGACTCCTCAGAGTAACAAGGTGGGCACGGTTCGCCCAGTCCTACTGGTGAATCTAACCCGCGAAATGCTCGCTGGCCCGGCTATTTGCGGGCGCGCTGTGAACGAACGTCGCAAATTGATCAATATTCCAGCGGATGTTGCGCGCGCCGATTTGGCCTCAGCCCCACAAGACCGTATGCTTACTCTTCGGCAGCCATGACGTCTATGGCTCACGGCCCCATCGTTTAGCGGCCTAGGACGGCGCCCTTTCACGGCGTTAACACGGGTTCGAATCCCGTTGGGGCTACGCAAACAGCACGTGCACGAAGTCGCAAAAAAAATAGAATAGTCTTACCACGTGCCTCGCACACAGATTCGCAGTTTTGCAACGAGGCCCTGTAGCGCAGTTGGTTAGCGCGCCGCCCTGTCACGGCGGAGGTCGCCGGTTCAAGTCCGGTCAGGGTCGCAAAGGCAATAGCCCTTTCGAAAGGAAGGGCTTTTTTCCTTAGAAGAGGCGTTTTGACGCGTCTTTGGGGCCCTGTAGCTCAGTTGGTAGAGCGTTCGACTGAAAATCGAAAGGTCACCGGATCGACGCCGGTCGGGGCCACCACTAAAGCTCCCGTTCACACGGGAGTTTTTCTGTTTAACCGCCCGTCAGGTTTCGGTGTTTTTCGTCCCAAACCCACACTTTGCCCACATTTGCGGCACGCTTCACTCGCCTCCCAGGGCGAAAAGAGAGCGGGTCGGCAACTGAGATCGAGAGTAGAGCTGTTTGAGCGTACCCGTCGTGATTCGAGAGCTGGAGCAATGTCGATTCGCGAGTTTTCTCGGGTGCATGCGGAATTTGTGCAGCAGCTCGTGGCCCTCGAATCCATCGCGTGGGCGACTACCTGGTCTCCCACGCTCACGTTTCACCCGACGAAAAATCTCGGCCTGCCCTCAGACCTCGAGGCCATCGCCGTTCCGCGCCGGCGTGCGTTTTTATCCGAACCAACCAAGGGAACGAGCCATGAACAGTACGCCGTCAGTGATCATGTTCGACGGCAACGAGACCCTCTCCCCTATGTCTGCCCTTCACGCCCGGTTCATGGAGACCGCCGCTCCGGCCTATCTGGCCCGGGTCTGGTTCGCCGCGCTGCTGCGGGACGGGTTCGCCCTCGCTGCCGCGGGTGGAAGCGCGAAATTCTCGCCGATCGGTTCGAAGATTCTGCGTGGGGCGCTGCGCGACGTCGCGCTGACGCGCAGTCTCCAAGGACCCGGACCGGTGACAGCGCTCAGATCGCTCTCGCCGAGGCGGTTTTGCCCGGCGCAACCATTGGGCACCGGCTCCTAACTTTGCACGAGAAGCCTGCGACGCTCCCCTGCGCGGGCACGCCGACGATTTTCAGCGAGGGTACCGACGCGTTTTCGAGCGACGGCCGCACGAGTGACCTGGCCTGACGGTTTGAGCGCCCACTTCTGCTCCGGCACCGTGCCACGTCAGGGTTCAGGGCGCACCATCGACGAGTTTGAGGCCGACTATGCAGCTGATCAGGCCGAGCAACAGGGCGATCTTCAACCACGACACGCTCGCATCACCGCTGATCATCGCCCAGATCACGGTGAGCGCCGCGCCGACCCCGACCCACACGGCGTAAGCCGTTCCGATCGGAATCTCCCGCATCGCCCAGGCCAGACCGGCCATGCTGAGCGCGAGCGCACCACCGAAAATGACGGTCGGCCACAACTTGGTGAAGCCCGCGGACTTTCCGAGCGCCGTCGCCCAGACGGCTTCGAGAACCCCGGACGCAATAAGCACAATCCACAACATGGCTGATACTCCTCGGCCAGTCTTGTCGCGTTCCGGGTACTGATCCGTCGTCCGGGGCCGCGTTCCACGACCTGCTTCGACCGTAGGCACGCCGACTGGGCAACGCCTGTGTAGCAGTGAAGCGCCGAGGGGCTTAGGCCATGAAGGCCCGGTAGGCGGGGTCGTTGGCGCGAAGCACGCGCAGCACGTTCTGGTGGCCAAGCTTGGCGAGGTCGGCCTCGCTCCACCCCCGACGCTCGAGCTCCGCGAACAGGTTCGGGTATTCCGACACGTTGGCCAGGCCGACCGGCATGTCGGGGCAGCCGTCGAAGTCGCCGCCGAGACCGATGTGATCGACGCCGGCCAAGCTGCGGGCGTGCTCCACGTGGTCGGCAACGTGCGCCACGGTGACCACCGGCTTGTCACCCACCGAACCATTATCTTCCCAGCTCCGGTAGTCGGCCGAGATGAAAGCCGGTACGAAGGTGATCATCTGCACACCGTCGTTGGCGGCGAGCTGGGTGAGAATCACATCCGGCACGTTGCGCGGGTGTGGATTGAGGGCAAAACACGAGGAGTGGCTGAAGAGAAGGGGAAGCGCTGTGGCGTCGAGGGCGTCCTGCATGGTGGCAGCGGAGACGTGCGACAGGTCGACCATCATGCCGATGCGGTTCATTTCCGCAATGATGGCCCGTCCGCGCTCGTTGAGGCCGTTATGGGTCACATCGCCGACAGCAGCGTCAGCCCACTCCGTCGACGAGTTCCAGGTCAGCGTCATATAGCGCACGCCCAGTCGCGCGTACTCGCGGAGCACAGCGAGTGAGTTGTTCATCTGATTACCGCCCTCGACCCCGAGGAGCGACGCAACTCTTCCGCCGTGCTGGGCTCGCTCGACGTCGTCGGCGGTGACGGCCCGTTCAAAGTCAGCGGGATAAGCCGCAATCAGACGGTGAATGAAGTCGATCTGCTCCAGCGTCGCCTGCACCGAATCGGTGCCCTCAAGATCGGTGTGCACCCACACCGACCAGAACTGGCCCTGCACCCCTCCTCGACGCAACTTGGGGACATCCGTTTGCAACTGACTGCCCCTCGAATCGTGCTCAGAGTCCAGCCCGGTAACGGAATAGTCACGATGCTCGCGGCAGGCCCAGGCGAGGTCGTTGTGCCCGTCAATAACGGCAAATTTCGGAATTCTTACGGTCATGTGAACTCTTCCCGGCAATCGATGCGCTCCGACCAGCCTAGGACCCCTTTCATCGGGCATTTCGTGTACTCGGGCAGAAGGCACTCCGGCGCAGCGAACCTGATTTCAGCCCGCAATACCGGGCATTGAGACGGCAGTAGCCGCTCTGCAGGCACACAGACCCCGCAGGCTCCCCCAGACAGGGGATTTTGACCCCCGTAGAGGTTACAGCGCCGCCTACTTGAATCGGGGTAGTGTCTGCCAGTAAGTTGCTGAGAAAGAATCATCTTCCTACGCCGCGCTCCATCGAACGACAAGTGCCAGCATTGTCAACTTGTCATTACGACCACCTGTTCCTGTAAACCCGACTGCAGGGAATGAAAACGTGACATCCACACCACCCCGCGGATCCACCCCCAGAATCACCTTCACGAGTATTTGCTCCACCGCACTACACCGGCTACACGTGGCACCGCTTTCACGTTCGACCATAGGGGGAATGACTTATGAGTGAATCAGATTCACCCGCGGCCTTCGCGCAGTCGCTGCCCCTGCGCCGCACCCCCAAGCTTCGGCTCGTTGACCAGGTGGTATCGGCGCACACCGATATTGCGGTCGATACCCCCTCCTCCGGGCTGATCTGGGCGCGGCGGTATCGCACCAAGCTGAGACTGACCGATGTCACCTTCATTGTGCTCGCAGTCGGTGTTGCGCTGGTCTCTCGGTTCGGCGTGGACGGTATTCCGGCAGTGCCGGGATCGTTCAGCGCCAACTACTGGCTCGTGTCGCTCCTGATCGTGGTGACCTGGCTCACGACCCTCGAGCTCTTTCACACCCGAGACTCCCGCGTCGTCGGTGTCGGAGCGAGCGAGTACAAACAGGTCATCAACGCTAGCGCCGTGACCTTCGGCATGCTCGCCATCGTCTTCCTGATCTTTCACATCGACATCGCCCGGCTCTATTTTGTTCTGGCGCTTCCGCTCGGCATTCTCGCATTGGTTCTGGAACGGTGGCTGTGGCGCAAATGGCTGCTGCACCAGCGCAAGTTCGGCCACTACCTCTCGCGCGTGATCGTCGTCGGAAACCGCGATGACGTTGAATACGTGGTCAGTCAGATCGACACGAAGGCTGGCGCTGCCTACTACATCGTCGGTGCCGCTCTCGAAGACGGCATCGGAGACGAGATCTCGGCGGGCGAGCGCATGGTGCCGATCGTGTCCGATTTCGAGCATGTCGCCGCTGCGGCGGCCGCTATGGGCGTCGACACGGTCATCGTGGCCGGGCAGCCCAGCGGCGGCAGTTCCTACATTCGTAACCTCGGCTGGGACCTCGAGGGAACGTCTGCGGAGCTGGTTCTCTCCAGCCGGTTGACGGATGTCGCTGGTCCCCGCATCCACTTTCGTCCGGTTGACGGCCTCCCGCTGATCCACGTCGAAATTCCCCGGTTCGAAGGGGGGCGCCATGCCCTCAAGCGCACCCTGGACATCGTCACAACGGCCCTCGCCCTGTTGTTCTTGCTGCCCGTGCTCGCCGTGATCGCCGTGCTCATCAAACTGGACAGCCCGGGACCCGTGCTGTTTCGGCAGGAACGGTGCGGCCGCAACGGACAAACGTTCCGCATGATCAAGTTTCGTTCCATGGTGCGGACGGCGGAAGACGACCTGGCCGGCCTGCTCGACCAAAACGAGGCCGCGGGGGTGCTGTTCAAGATTCGCAACGACCCTCGCATTACCAAGATCGGTCGAGTGCTGCGCAAGTACTCCCTCGACGAGCTGCCCCAATTGTGGAACATTTTTGTCGGCGAGATGAGCCTGGTCGGACCGCGCCCGCCACTACCCGAGGAAGTTCAGGTCTACGAGACCCACGTGCACCGCCGTCTATACATCAAGCCCGGACTGACCGGTATGTGGCAGGTCAATGGCCGCTCCAATCTCAGCTGGGAAGACAGCGTTCGGCTCGACCTGTACTACGTCGAGAACTGGTCACTCGCTGGCGACCTGATGATCATTTGGCGCACCTTTAAAACCGTCATCCAACCAGTTGGGGCGTATTGACATGACCGCGGGGACCGAACGCACGGCGCCGACCAGACACCGGCGTCTGAGTATCGCAATGATCGGTACCCGCGGAGTACCCGCAGCCTATGGTGGCTTTGAAACTGCCATCGAGGAGATCGGTCGACGACTCGTCGACCGCGGCCACGACGTGACCGTCTACTGTCGCCGCACGGCCCAGCCGGTGCCAAAAGAATACCTCGGCATGAAGCTCGTTGAACTGCCGGCGCTGCGCCACAAGATCCTCGAGACCTTGAGCCACACCGGGCTGTCGGTGCTTCACGCGACCCTGCATCGCCCGGCCGATGTCGCTTTCGTGTTCAACGCCGCCAACGCCCCCTTCGTTCCCTTGTTGCGGCTGCGCGGAATTCCCAGTGTCGTGCACGTCGATGGGCTCGAATGGAAGCGCGATAAATGGGGCGGCGCCGGTCGGCGATACTATCGCTGGGCCGAGGAAGTCTCGGTACGTGAAGCGGATGCCCTCATCGCCGATGCTCAGGGAATCGTCGACTACTACCGGGACGAGTTTTCCATTCCGACGGAGCTGATCTCGTACGGCACCCGAATTTTGCACGACACCCCGACCGATCGACTCTTTGAACTCGGACTCCGCCCCGGCGGCTACCACCTCGTCGTCGCCCGTTTCGAGCCAGAGAACCACGTCGACGTCATCGTCGAGGGATACCGCGCAAGCGGCGCGCTGCTGCCTCTCGTCGTCGTCGGCTCGGCACCGTATGCGGCCGATCACACCACCCGCATCAGCGACCTGGCCGCATCCGATTCCCGCATTCACATGCTCGGCAGCGTCTGGGACCAGGACCAGCTCGACCAGCTCTACACGCACGCCAGCACCTACCTGCATGGTCATTCGGTCGGCGGCACCAACCCGTCCCTCTTGCGGGCGATGGGTGCCGGCACCAAAGTCATCGCGTGGGACGTCGTCTTCAATCGCGAGGTACTCGGCGCCAATGGTGCCTACTTCTCGCGGGCGGACTCCCTCAGCGCCCTGATCGAAGACGCCGAGGTCAGCCCCGAGCGAGTCGCGGAGGTTGCGGCGGCACTGCAACAGCGCGCCGAGCAGCTCTACAACTGGGACAGCGTCACGGCCAGCTACGAACAACTCGCCCGGCGCGTGGCCGTGGGCTACAGCACCCGCCGCCAAAGCAACGGCCGCGCCGGAGTCTCGGCCTGGAGCCTTTCCGACAGCATGAGCCCACAACCGTCAACCGCACCGACCAGGGGGATCACATTATGACCAGCTCTCCAGCTCAGGCCACGAGGGTGACCGAAACCTACTTCGACACCGTGCGCCGATTGTCCTCCGCGCAAAAGACCGCTGCCCGTGGGGCGCCGGCGTATTCCGTCTACGTGAACCGCCGGGTTGGCCGGTACCTCGCGGCCGGCGCATTCCGTCTGGGCCTGACCCCGAACAACGTCACAGCGATCAGCGCTGGCTTCACCTTCTGCGCCATCGGCCTGCTCGCGATCGGTGAGCCGAGTTGGTGGCTCGGAATCGTCGTGTGGCTGTTGCTCGCCACCGGGTATGCCTTCGACTCGGCCGACGGCCAGGTCGCGCGATTGCGCGGTGGTGGGTCGCCCTCGGGTGAATGGCTCGATCATGTCGTTGACTCCATCAAGATCTCCACTTTGCACCTGGCGGTGCTCATCACGATGTTCTCGCACTTTCCGCTATCGAATTCGGCCTGGCTGCTCGTGCCGATAGGGTTCACGGCCGTGGCCGCAGTGTCATTCTTTGCAATGATTCTGAATGACCTGCTCAAGGCCAAACATGCGCCCTCAGCGCCGCTCTCCGCGGCCCCCCGCACCGTAGTGCGGTCCCTTCTCGGTGTGCCAACCGACTACGGCGTGCTCTGCCTGGCCTTCGTGCTGCTCGGGGCTCCGCTGGCCTTCCTCGGCCTGTACGCCCTGCTCTTCGTCGCCAATGCGCTTTATCTCGCGCTCGCGCTCGGCAAATGGTTTCGGGACATGACCGCGCTGGGTCGCGCCGGAGTGGCCCGACCGTAGCCCGGCATTCGCTGTTCTCAGCGCGTGAGCCTGCCGTGTAACCCCTTCTGGGGATGCTCTCTCGTGCGTTCAGAGGTGAGTATTAGTCAACGTGATTGTAGTGTGGGGCCAACCGGACGGAGATAGCTGTGGAACCAATCGACTATTTGAGAACCATCACGAGACGGTGGCTGCTCATCGTCATCGTGGGCCTTCTCGGCGGTGCGGTGGCGTGGGGTTATGCGGCCACCCTCCCCGCGCAGTACCAGGCTACCAACAGCGTCTTCGTCACGAGCGACCGGGGTGAGACCACCAGCGAGCTTCTGCAAACGTCAACGTTCACGCAAAACCTCGTGCAGTCGTACGCGCAACTCGCCACGACGCCGACCGTTCTGGAGCCGGTGATCAGCCAGCTCGGATTGAACATTTCCGCCCAGGCCCTCGCTTCCCGCGTCACCGCGGTTACTCCCATCAACACCGTGTTCATCAACATCACCGTCACCAGCCGATCTGCGGAGCAGGCCGTGGCCCTATCCGATGCCGTCTCTAGTTCCCTCGCCACCACGGTGGAGAATCTGGCGCCGAAGGGACCCGACAAACTGCCGTCGATTACGGTCAAAACGGTTTCTCCCGCGCAGCTCCCCGGTAGCCCGTTTGCACCGAACACACAGCTCATCATCATCACCGGATTGTTGCTCGGGCTCGTTCTCGGCGTCCTCTACGCCCTGGCCCGCGAGGTGCTCGACACCCGCGTGAGCACGGAAAAAGACCTCGACCGGGTCTCGTCCGATCCCCTGCTCGGGATTGTCGGTCGCAAGAAGCGCACCGACCCGGCCGGCCTGGTGATGCGGGTGATGCCGCACAGCGCTCTAGCCGAGGCCTACCGCAGGGTGCGGGCCAACCTGGAGTTCATCGACGTGGACAGCCCCCCGCGCAGCACCGTGGTCACATCGGCGGTCACGCGCGACGGCAAGTCGACGACCGCGATCAACCTGGCCCTCGCCATGGCGGAACGGTCCTTGCGGGTGCTGCTGATCGATGCCGACCTGCGGCGCCCGTCGATCGCCGAGCTGTGCGACCTCGAAGGCGACGTGGGCCTCACCACCGTGTTGCTCGGCGATGTCGGGCCCGACGATGCCATCGTGCGCTGGTCGGACGGGCTCGACGTGCTGCCGTCCGGCGCCGTACCGCCCAACCCCGGGCAGTTGCTCGGTTCGGCGGCGATGAAGACCCTGATGCAACGCCTGCTGCTGGACTACGACTTCATCGTCGTTGATTCGCCGCCCCTGCTGCCGGCCACGGATGCCCTCGGCCTATCGCACCTCACCGACGGCGCCATCGTTGTGGCCCGCTACAAGTCGACCACCCGCCAACAGTTGGCGACCACTCTGGAATCACTCGAAGCGGTCAATGCCCGCATCCTCGGCATCGTGCTCAACCAGGTGCGTGAACGCCGCGCCGAGGTGTACTACGGGCCGCTCGCTCCGGTAACCGGCGTCGCCCCACTGACTCCGGGTACGGCCAACCGGGTCACGGCCACGAGGACACCTCGCACCACCTTTGATGAGACGGGCCGCCGCAGCTCCCGCACGTCGGAATCGACGCGGTCGTCGTAGTGCGGGTCCTCCAGTCGTTTCCGGAGGGCCGCGTTACGACGAACCCCTACCTGCTGCAATTGAGCCGGTCACTGGGCCCGCACGTGGAGGTGCTCGGCTTCACCTGGCGCCGTGCGCTCACGGCCCGGTACGACGTGTTCCACGTGCACTGGCCCGAGATTCTGTTGCAGGGTCGTACGCCGGTGCGGGCACGAGCCAGACGGATGCTGTTCCGCCTGTTCTTGGCGCGGCTGCGGCTGCGTCGTACCGCGGTTGTGCGCACCGTGCACAACGTGCGCAGCCACGAATCAGCGCCCCGGCGCGATCAACGGTTGCTCCGACGCTTCGACCAACGCACCACACTGTGGATTCGGCTCAACCCCTTCACCCCGGTGCCGGCGGGCGCGTTGGAGCGCACAATTCCGCATGGCGATTACCGGGACTGGTACTCGGCCCAGACGCCAGGCGCTCCAGTGCCGGGTCGACTGCTCTACTTCGGGCTCATTCGCCCGTATAAGGGCGTAGACGTCCTCATCGATACTTTTCGCCAGCTCGGCGCCGGCGCTCCTGGCGACTCCACGTCGGCCGTCACGCCGACCCTGCGCATCGTGGGGTCTCCCCAATCGAGCGAGCTGGCCCAGCGCCTGCAGCTCGCCGCGGCCGGCGACCCACGCATCGAGTTCGTGCTGCGCCACGCGAGCGATGCCGAGCTGGCCGACGCCATCGGTGCCGCCGAACTGGTGGTATTGCCGTATGCCGATATGCACAACTCCGGCGCCGCCCTGCTGGCACTCTCGCTCGACCGGCCGGTATTGGTACCCCGGAACGCGGTGACCAACGCACTGGCTGAGGAGGTCGGTGCCGAGTGGGTGCTCACCTATTCCGTACCGCTGTCGGCTCGGGTTCTGGCCGATGCCATCGCGGGTGCCCGGCGGCCGCGCAGCACGCGTGCACCCGCCCTCTCGCAGCGCCGCTGGACCGTCGGGGCAGCCGACCACGTTGAAGCGTATGGCCGAGCCGTTCAGGCTCTGCGCTCACGCTGACCGCACCCGATAGTCGGGCCCCTGGCTCAAGCGCCGGCGAACAGCCAGGCGTCGGCAGCGAGGCGACCGTCAACGGCCGGCAGATCGTCGGCGGCGGGGCGGGGGGCCTGCAGTGCGTGCACCACGGCATCTGCCAGCTGCTGCGGGGTGCAACCCGGCGCGACCACGTCGTGGCCGTGCTCAGTAAGCCAGGTCGCAAGCCCGGTTTCGGTCGTGGTCACGATGTGGCAGCCGTGCGCGAGTCCCTCGACAATCGGCAGGCCGACCTGTTCGCGCCAGGTGGCGGTCGGCTGGCTGGGTAAGGTCAGCACGCGGGCGCGCCGCAACTGGCGATGAATCTCGCCGCGCGGCGGGTCGATCAGCAGCTCGATCGTCGGGTCCCCCGCGACGGCCTGCCGCGCCCGATTTTCCAGGGCGCCCTTGCCGATGAGGGTGAGCCGTGCCTGGGGAAGCGCCGCGGTCACGAGCGGCCATGCTGCGAGAATGTTCGGCAGCCCCTTGCGGGGGGCGAACGCCCCGAGAACCACGACCCGGCTGCCATCGACGTCACCGTCAGGCGTGCAGGTGCACCGGGCCGGCAAGGCCGGAATAACGGCAGAGATGGCATCCCGGGTGGGTTCGGGCAGGGCTGTGCGGTAGGTGACCCGGGAAGCATCCGTTCCGAAAACGATGCGGTCGGTCTGCCGCCAGACAAAGCGGGCGGCGACTCCGTTGAGGCCACGGCGCAGTCGTGCCCGTGCGCCGAGCTCGCGTTCGAACGGGTCGGCGTTTTCCAGCGCGTAACTCTCGATGATCGCTCGGCGACCGCCGAGCAGGGCCCGGAGTCGGAGGGCGCTGATCGCCAACGCGCTGGCCCACACGCTCGAGAGCATGAGCGGTTCGCCAATTTCGAGCGTCGTGACCGGGGAACGAGCCAGAAGCCAGGCAGCGCGCAGCGGGTGAGCCTGCACGACAACGAGGCCCCGGGCGAGCTCCTCGTGAAAGTCATACCTTTTAATACGGAACAGAATGACGGCCGGCGGCAGTTCATGCGCTCGTTCGAGGTGGGCGCTGCGCAGGGTGCGGTACAGCCGTGCCCGGTCGGTCCGAATGCGGCTGCTAGCCACGCTTGTACTCGTGGTACACCGACCCCACCGAACCGGCCAGCATGCCCGCGCCGCGGGCGGCCGTACGCAGGCCGCGGGCACGCAACGGCACCTGGCCGACGACCGATCCGGCGAGGTAGCGCACGATCCCGCCGCAGACTCGTGCGACACCGCGCGCTTGCAGGTTCAAGCGCACGAGGATGCGCCTGCCGTTTTCGGTTTCGTCGAGATTAATGCGACTCCAGGTGTTGCCCATGCGAAACGCCCGTTGCAGCACCCATTCTCGGGTGAGGCGGTCCACCGGCACCACATCGATGACGATGGCTTCGTCGCACCAAATCATCTGCCCGCCGCGTTGGTGCAGCTGCCGGGTAAACAGCGAATCCGACCCGCCGGAGAGCCCGAACCGTTCGTCAAAGCTCAGCCCCAATCGACGCACCTGGGCAAGGTCGAGCAGCAGATTGTTTGTTGCGGCGAGCGAGACCGGCGTGCCGGTGGTGAACCGTCGGCGCTCGAAGAAGCCGCCGGCCCGAATCCACTGGTCGGGTTCGGTGTCGAACTGCGAGAGCACCGGGCCAACGACGGCTGCGGGCCGGTAAGTCGAATAGGTGTCGAGCAGTTGCACGAGCCAGTGGCTGCTGGGCCGTTCGTCGTCGTCGATGAAGATGAGGAGGTCGGCGTCGCGGCCTTCCTGCAGCGCACGGTTGCGCGCCGAGGCGATACCGGGGGTCGGTTCGTGCACGTAGCGGATGGACGCCCGACGAGTCGATGCGGGCTCCGCCGCCTCCAACCAGCTGGTCTCGGCCACTAGGGCGCGAGCTCCGGCGTCGGGATCGTTGTCGATGACGACGATCTCCACCGGCGCGAGCACCATGTCGGCCTGGTCGAGCAGCGCCGGCAAGAGCTTTTCGAGGTCGGACGGGCGACGATAGGTCAGCACGGCAATCACGACGCACTGGTCAGTGGTGGATCGGTTGACACGTGACATGACCAACCCCTTCTGTAATGGTGCGATCGGTGCAGATCCTGCAGAAACGAAACGGTGCGCTCGTGAACGAGGCCGGAATCAATTGGCTCGCGTCACGATCAGATCGTCAAAGGTGGCGGTGACGGGCGTCACCGTGGCGGTCGACCCGAGATAGAAGGCCAGACCGACGGCACCGGATGTCTGCATAGCGGCGGTTGAATCCGTTACCGTAATCTGCCAGGCCGCCGGCTCTGGAGTGCCGAGCGCCCAGACCTTAGCTCGAATCGTGGTCGGCGCCGACCCGGTGACCTGCATCCGCAGCTGCACTGCACTTCCGGTCGTGTACGTGAGGCCGGCGATGTTCAGGGCTTTCAGGCTGGTCGCACCGCGCATGAGCTGCAGCTGCACCACTCCGGTTGACAGGTTCTTCATGCGCACCCGATAGTCGTCCGTACCGACCCGGCGGCCGATCAGCGAGGTGTACGTGCCGGATCCGGTCGCATCCTGCTGAAGAGTCGTCGTGACGATCATGTCGGTGTCGAGCAAGGACACGCCGGAGAGATAGGCGTTGACGGTGGCTCCGGCGGCGGCCCTGAGACGGCCGACGCCCCCGCTCACCGAGTAGTTCGATGCCGTACCGGTGGTGGTCCAGGCTCCGCCGGTGTCGGCGGTACCCAGACCGGTTGCCACGGTGCGCGTGAACGCGTCGGTGGCCAGCGGAATGTTTGGATCCACGTTCGGCACCACGACCGTTTGCGTTGTCTGCGCGGTGGCCGTGGAGTTATCGGTCACCGTGAGGATCACGTTGTAGCTGCCGGGGGACGCGTAGGTGTGTGACGCCCCCACACCGGTACCGGTACTACCGTCACCGAAGTCCCAGCTGTAGCCGGTGATGGTTCCGTCACTGTCGGTGGAGGCGGAGGCATCCGTTGCAATCGCAAGCGGTGTTACCTGATAGCTGAACGCCGCAGTCGGTGCCACATTGGCCGGCGGGTCTGTGGCATCGACCGTGCGGCTCGTGACCGTGCTGGCCCCGGCATTGTCGGTGACGGTGAGGGTGACGAGGTAGCTGCCGGCGGCCGCGTAGGAGTGCGTTGTTGTGGCTCCGGTTGCGGTGCTGCCATCACCGAAGTTCCAGGCGTAGCTCGTGATGGTGCCGTCGGAGTCGGCGGACCCCGCCGCGTCCACGCTCAGACCGCGATAGGTGATCGCGCTGCTGAATGAGGCGGTCGGCGGCACGTTGGCCAGCGGACCGGATCGACCGATCGAGTTATGCCGGGCGATCGCACTGGCACTGAGGGCCGTATTGTAGACGGCAACTTCGTCGATGTCGGCGGCGATGTAGTCACTCGCTGGTCGGTTGGTCCAGCCGCTGAGGTTGTCACCGCCAATGCGCCAGTACCCCTGAATCGGCGCGGCCGTGGTTGTGTCGGTGCGCTGGGCGGCCAGCACCCCATCGACGTACAAAGACATTCCGTTCGCACCGACCGATGCGACGATGTGGTGCCACTGGCCGTTGTTGTACGACGCGGTCGTGTTGACCGTGCGCAGAACGCCGGGCTTCACGCCGAACCAGAGGCGCCCGGCGTTATCCATGTAGACGTGGCGGTCGTAGGCTGCGGAAGCGCCGGTCACAGCGCTGCCCAGCCCGATGATTTTTCCACCACGGGTGGTGGTGGTCTTCACCCATGCTTCGACAGTGAAGGCGTCTCGGGGCGTCTCGAAGGCCGAGGAGGCGGCGGTTCCCGCTGTGGTTCCACTGAACTGCGAGGCGGTGCCCGAGTCCGCCGCGAGCGCGCCCGCGACATTTCGGGTGACGCCAGTACCGGTGGTTTCATTTGAGGCGGCAGCCCAGTCGTAGGCCGTCGTTCCGCCCGGTTCGCCGAGCGGCCAGTATGACGTCGGCGAGTCGCTCTGCACGGTCTTGGCGTAGGCGTTGTACTCGCCCGAGCCGGCGGCGGTGACGCTAGTGGGGTTGCCGGTTCTCACATTGCCGAAGGAGTCCCGCACCCGCACCCGGTAGGCGTAGCTCTGCCCCGGTGTCAGCCCGGTGTCGGTGAATCCCATGGGCGGCCGAGACCAGTCGGTCGACAAGCCCGCCACCGTGCCGACGGAGACTCCGTCGCGCAGCACCTCGTAGGTGAGCCGTTCGTTGTCCCGATCGAACGCGGCTTTCCAACCAATGCGGGCGGTGCCGGCCGACAGGGAATCTACCGTGGGTACGAAAGCAGATGCCGCGAAGGCTGCGTTGGCCACGCGCGGGCCTTCCTTGTTGGGGGCGATCGCCGTGCTGGCGAAGCGAACCAGGCCCTGCTGACCCTTGTTGTTGACGTTGGTGAACTCGCCCCCGTAGAGCAGGTACTGCCCATTCCCGGTTATCGTCCAAGGCCCCTGGCCCTGGCCGGTGAACGTGCCCGAATTGATTTCGGGGTAGAACGTCAGGATGCTCGGGCTGGGCTTGCCGGTGAAGCTGGCATAGCTGCCGACGGCGTTGGGCGTGAGAGTACCGGTTGCCGCCATCGAAAAGGTCAGCGTGCGGTGATAGGAGCGCGGCGCGGTCTCGACCGGTCCACCCATGTTGCCGCAGTAGTGAACGTGACCGGTGGTGTAAACGACGTTACCAAACGGCACCGCGGAGTAGGTGTCACCGTGGCAGTCTTCCATCCAGACCAGCGATCCGTCGCTCCAGTTGACCCGAAAGGTGCCCTCGAAGTTCGCGCCGCTTCCGTAGTCGTATCCGGTGCCGAAGGCGCCGTCAGCCGATGAGGTCAGGCTCGTGATGGCTCCGTTGACGCCACCATTACGAATCAGAGCGTTTACGGCCCAGGGCAGGGAAGCTCCGGTAACCGAGTCCGTCGCGGCCATACCGTAGCCGGGAGTATCGCTGTTGTTGTACGAAGTGAAGGAACCACCGATGAGAACCTTGGTGCCGTCCGGCGAAATCGCCATGGCGTTGACCGACCCACCGACCGGATTACCAGTCCAGCCCCGAATTGCACCGTTTGACGCGTCAAACGCGGCGGTTTGATTGCGGGCGACCCCGCTCGCCGAGGTGAATACACCGCCCACATAGACGGTGTCGCCATAGCTGGCCAGACTTTTCACCGACGCGTTGACCGTTGGGGCCCACGACGAGACGAGGGTGCCGCTGGCGGTGTCGAACGCTGCCAGACGATACCGGGTCACCCCTCCGACCGTGGTGAAGAATCCACCGGCATAGAGTCGGGTGCCATCGGCGGATGCCGCGAGCGATCGAACGGCACCGTTGAGGTCGGGATTGAAGCTCATGTTGAGTACGCCGGGCGTGAGGTTGTACGCGAGCAAATTGTTGCGCACGACCTCGTTGACTCCGGCGGCCGAGCCGGCGGGCCGGGCCTTGGTGAACTCGCCTCCGGCGTAGACCGTGTTGCCGATAATCACCTGGGACCAGACGACCCCGTTGATCTGGGTCGTGGGCAGTGCATCGGCGGCAACGGTGACGGGTGTACGGGAATCCACCGGGCTGGTGTCGGCCTGTGCCATGAGTGGTGCAGTCACGCCACCCGCCAGCACGGTCACGAGTACGGTCACGAGCGCGGTCATGCTGGTCAGCGCGCGTAGCCAGTGGGCACGCGTCGGCCGAGCACCTCCCGCACGTGAGTGGGTCCCGTCGCGCAATGAGAACATGGGCGGGTTGTCATGCAGGCGAGACGCGGGGAGAGTTCGCACGAAGATTCCTTACTCGGGAGCAGCTGCCGGGCAGTCGGGTAGCCGGAGCATTTCTCGGAGTATAGTGAGAATCTTTCACTGATGGATGCCCCCTTTCCGGGGGTACATCCCCCGCACGCCCAACGCGGCCGTCAGGAGTCGTGATCAGCGCGGGGCTGCGCCCTCGAAAAGCACGATCGGCACGCCCACGGAGTAGTCCACGGCGATGCGCACCTGGTCGCGTTGGTCGCTCGGCACGGTGAAAACGAAGACTCCCTGCTGGGTCGCGCCGGGCGCGACCGAGTCGGGGAACGGGGCCCCGCCCGAAGCCGTCAATTCGGTGGCGGGACTCTGCCCGGCGCCGAAAAACAGGTTGACGACCGTGGAGGTCAAAGACACGGTGTCTCGCGTGTCATTGCGCACGGTCACGCTAAAACGCAAGGAAGGACCGCCCACCTCGCCCGGCCCGCGTGCAACTCCGTCGACCGCCTCGAGTGTGCCGATGCTGAAAACCACGCCAGGTAGGGCCGCGGCGGAGTCGGTGAGCGGAACGGGAGCCTGCGCGGCAGGCGGGGCCGGTTCGGCCACGGCGCCCTCGGTCGGCGCGGGAGCGGCAGCCGGAGGCGCCGTTGGAGACGGAGTGAGTGACGGGATGGGCGGCGGGGTGGGCGACGGCGCCGCGCTCGGCGTGGCGGTTGACCGCTGGCTCGGCGTAGGGCTTTCGCTGGTTTCCGCCGCGTTCGGGGCGGCCCCGTTCGACGCGGCGACGCCGGCGACGACGAGCACGACGATGAGCACCGCCAGCCCAGCGGATGCAACGATCCACCAGACGCGCTGTCGATTGTTCGGCTTCCCGCCCATGGTGGGGCCGGAGCTGTTATCGACGGGGTGGCGCACTGACATGGTGGATCTCCAAGTTGCTCGGGTAGTCACACAATCGGGGAGAACCGTCGTGCAGCTGTTTAATACGTTGCAGTTATTAATACACGGGGTTCACCTTGATTCCTAGGGGGTTCGCGAGCCCCGTACGGGGGTATCCGCTCACGCTGTACAGTGTGAAAAACTGACACCCGATCAGCATTCGAACAACGAGGCGACAGACATGAAAATTGCCATTCTGCACGGCAGCAATGATGCCTACGGTGCCTCCAAGGTGCTGTGCCAGGAAGTGGAATGCCTGGTGAGCCTCGGGCACGACGTGCTCGTCGTGGTTCCGCACACCGGCCCGCTGGCCACCCATTTGGCGCATTTCGGTGCTGCAGTGTCGGTCGTCGTTGACCCGTCGCTCGTGGTGTTGCGTCGCAGCAAATTGACCGACCTGCTGCATCCGCTGACCCTGCGTCATGACGTGGCCCGCGCAGATGTGGTGGTGCTATGGACATTGGCATTGAGCGCGTACATTCCCCTGCTGCGGTTGCGACGTCGACGATTCTATGTTTCGGTGCACGAACTGCTCTTGGGTCGAGTTGGCGGCCTGCTCGTGCGCATCCTGTTGGCCTCCGGCAACTTTCCGGTGTGCGCGTGCAGCGAAGCCACTGCAGCGTGGTTGAACGACCACGGTGTTGGCCGTGATCGCCTGACGGTCACCTCTCCGGTGTTCAGTGCCGTCGAGGCGGTCCCGGACCGCACCGTGCATGATCCGCTGACGCTCGCCGTCGTGGGGCGGGTCAACGGACACAAAGGACACCTCGAGGTCGCCCAGGCACTCCAATCGTCGGCGCTGTCCGGTTGCGGCTGGCGGCTTCTTCTTTTTGGTGCGCCGTACCCCGGACAGGATGACGCCTTGCGTGCCGTCCTGGCGCTCGTGAAACGTGACCCGCGCATCGAATACCGCGGTGAAGCGGCCTCCGTGGCAGCCATCGCCGATCAAATCGATGCCGTGGCCTGTTTTCCATCAACACCGGAACCGTTCGGGTTGGTGCCGATCGAAGCCTGGCGGGTCGGCGTGCGTTCGGTCGGCTTTGCGGACGGCGGCGCCGGAGAAGTTCTTCCGGTCGTCGGCGGCCTCGGGGTGCGCCGCACCGACTCCCCCGACCGCGATATCACCGCCGCCCTCGTCGACCTGGCCGTGGCGGTGAAGGCGCATTCGCGCCTGCCCGAACCGGCCCAGGTCAACCCGCTCTTCTCTCAGGACCGCCGCCGCAACCTCATCGCTCAGGTCGTGACGCAGAGCTAGGCGGCGGGCACCTCTGGGATCGGCAGGAGAGTGTCGTCCGGGGCCGGCTTCAGCTCCGGCGCCCGCGGATCTTGGGGCAGTACCGGCTCAGGCTTCACCTCCGGGACGGGTGCGGGTGCGGGTGCGGGTGCGGGTACGACGTCGGGGACCGGCGCGACCTCCGGCGTCAGCGTTTGATCGGGGGCATTTGTCGGCACATCCGGCGTGATGGTCGCGTCGGGAGCCGTCTTGTTCGCGGCGCCGGTCGCCTTGATACCAGCCGAGGTTCCAGTCACCGTGTTGCCGAACGGATCGGTGGCCCGCAGTTGATAGGTATACGTCGTTCCACCCGATCGCCCGGTGTCAGTCCAACTGATGGTTGGCCGCTTCCAGTCCACCGACAGCCCGGTTTGTGTGCGCACCACGACACCGTTTCGCAACACCTGGTACGTGAGCTGTTCGTTGTCGCGATCATAGTTGGACTTCCAGGTGACCTTCACCGAGTTCGCACTCGGGGTGCTGAGCGTGGGCTGAAAGTTGCTACCCGTGGCCTTCGGACCCTCCTTGTTGGGCGCGATCGACGACACCGCGAAGCGCACGAGGCCTTGCTGCCGTTTGTTGTTCACGATCGTGAACTCACCACCGTAGAGAACGTATTGGGAGTTTGCCGCGAGATTCCATGGGCCCTGCCCCTGGCCGGTGTACGTTCCCGTGTTGATGTCCGGATAGAACGCCAGCAGGGTCGGCCTCGGCTTCCCCTCGAAGTTGAAGTAGCTGCCGCCGGTCACGTTCCGGGTGATAGTGCCGGTGGGAGCCTTGGTGAAGGTCAGGGTGCGGTGGTAGCTGCGCGGGTTCGTCTCCCCGAACCCGCCAATATTGCCGCAGAAGTGGGCGTGGGCGGTGGTGTACACCACGTCTCCGACCGGCACGGCCGAGTAGGTATCACCGTGACAGTCTTCGATCCAGACGGTGTTGCCACTGCTCCAACTGGCCCGGAATGTGCCCTCGAACATCGCGCCGGGACCATAGTCATACCCGGTGCCATAGACGCCATCGGCATCGGAGGTGAGCGACAGGATGGCACCGTTGGGCCCGGCATTCTTGATGAGCTTCCCGATATTCCAGGTCATGCCGGCTCCGGTGCTTGAGTCTGTCGCAGCCATGCCGTAGCCGGGAGTCGTCGCGCCGTTGTACGAGGTGAAAGAGCCGCCAATGACGACCCGATCGCCGTTCGGTGAGACCGTCAGCGCGTTCACGGCGCCATCGGGAATGGTGCCCTTCCAAGCGCCCAGAGCACCGGTGGAACTGTTGAAGGACGCCGCCTTTTGTCGACTTTGTCCGCTGGCCGAGGTGAAACTTCCACCGGCGTATACCGTGCTGCCGAAGACGCCGAGGGCGCGCACCGTTCCGTTCGCTGTGGGCTTCCAGTCCGTCAGCAGCGCCCCGGTCGCCGTGCTGAAGGCCGCGAGCCGCGTGCGCGCTACCCCGCCGACGGTGCTGAAGCCACCACCAACGTAGATGCGCGATCCGTCAGGGGAGGCGGTAATCGCCCGCACGACGCCGTTCAAACTGGGGTTGAACGATGTCATCACTCCGGTCGACAGGTTGTAGGCCATGAGATTGTTGCGCGACACCTCGCTCGTGCCGGCTGATGCTCCTGCCGGACGCGCCCTGGTAAATTCGCCGCCGACGTAGACCGTGTTTCCCACGATCACCTGCGACCACACGACGCCGTTGATCTGCGCCGTGGGCAGGGCATCCGCTGCAACGGTCTTCGGGGTGGAAGCGCTGGGCGGTGACGTGTCGGCCTGGGCCGCTCCCGTCCCGGTAAATATAGCGCCGACAAGAACTGCCGGTGCGACCAAGGCTGTCACGGGAGAGCGAAAACGCCACAACATAGGAGAGCCTCAATTTCTTTTGGTCGGTGGCCTCGAAACGACCCCCGGTGTGTGGGAATTATACTCAGTTTCCTTTTTTTCCCAAGCCGCATAATCGAAATTTGCAGGGCCAAAAATTGGCGCAATTATGAAAGAACCGCACCGGATGCTGCGCCAGCCACTGTGACCGGTGACCGGTGACCGGCCACAGTGACGCGCCGCATTGCACCCTAGTCACGTCGCTGGATAGACGTTAGGATTCCTCACTACTTCCACATAATTCTCCTACCCGAATCCTGCCGCGCACGCGGGGCAGCCTGAGAGAAATCTGAGCACTTTATGGCCGCAGAATACCCCCTCCCCCACCAGCCAGACGCCGACGGGGCGAAACCTCTTCTCATCGGCTACGCCGCTGGCGGGTTCGATCTCTTTCACGTGGGCCATCTCAATATTCTCAAGCACGCCAAGAGTCAGTGCGACTACCTGATCGCCGGCGTGGTGTCCGATGAAATGCTGGAGCTGACGAAGGGCGTCACCCCGGTGGTGCCCTTGGTCGAACGTCTCGAGATCGTGCGACACATCTCATTCGTCGATGAGGCTGTTGCCGAGGTCGTAGAAGACAAAATGGAGACCTGGCGCCAGCTGCGATTCGATGTCTTTTTCAAGGGTGACGATTGGCGTGGCACACTACGGGGTACACGCCTCGAGCATGAATTTGCGACTGTCGGCGTGGAAGTCGTGTATTTTCCGTACACGGTCAACACCTCCAGCACGATGCTACGCCGAGCGCTCGACGCGCTGACGCGACCGGATGCCACGGCACGCTGGCAGGCGAAAACGATTGAGGGCACCTCCTAGAGCCAGCCACCGCCCCCGCCACCGCATCGACCAAAGGGCGGGTGCGCCGGTTACCCCGGGTGAACTACGACCAGGGTGTCGTCGGGCGTGTAATAGTTGTGCGCCATCTTCACCTTCGTGGACGACTGGGCAATCACCGCGCAATCATCGACCCGAGTGTTACGGCCAAACGTGTTGTCACTGATGACCACGCCCTGCAGGGGGCCGTACGCTTTTTCAGCGAGGTTGATCGAGCATCCACCGCCATCGGCGAGGTTATTCGTGATGGTGAGATTGGACACGTCACCGCGGTCCTGGGTGACCTGCACGGAGGCGTTCCACGCATCGGTTAGCCGATTGCCGTCGATGCGAATGTTCGACCCTTCCTGAATCTGAATGGAATCGTCATGGCTCGGCGTTCCGCCCTGATTCGGGTCCCGGTCGTAGTGTAGGTTGTCGTGCACCCACGAGTCCGTGATCGCGACGTTTCCACCGGTCAGGTGAATGCCATCAATCACACCGTGAATGTTGAGGCGGGTTGCCTCAAAGTTATAGCCGTAGATGCCTTGCACGTCGGGTGACGGCGTGGAGGGAAACAGTTCGGTGTCGATGATGCGCAGATTTTCGAAGCCTCCGAGATTACCAATGAGGGCCATCGGACCGCTCAGGTCCCGTCCACGCACGATCGAGTTTCTAATGGTGACATTGGGCGCTTCGATCTTGACCATGCCGCGAATGTCCAGGCCGTCAATGACGGTTCCGGCCTTCGTGATTGTCAGGTCACCGTTATGCACCGTCAGCGCGGTGCCGGCAGGCACTCCGGTATTGCTGGCGTTCGGTGTGCCTCCCGTCGATGGTGGAGTCGGCACCGGAACGGGAGCCGGAACCGGAACCGGAACCGGAACCGGCACGGGGGCGGGCGCGGGGGCCGGCACCGGCGCCGGGGCCGGAGCAGGAACGGGAGTAGGAGCTGGCGCTGGCGCCGGCTGCGGCGCGGGCGCCACAACCGGCGCTGGAGCCACCGGCGGAAACAGCTGCGCCAGGAGCCAGCGCAACTGGGCCGGGGTCAGGCCCGTTTTCGACGCGGTGTCGGCCGCGGGGGTCACCACCGGGTCGGCGACCCACGAGGAGATCGTGTAGTTCGCCTCCGACGGTTCCGTGGCTTGGGCGGGCGCGATCCCAATGAATGCACCGGTCAGTCCCAGGGCGACAGTGGCGATGGCCGTCGTGCGCGCACGACTAAACCGGGAACGAACGTTCCTGGGGGCGGGTAAGCCGTGGATTAGTTTCGAGTTGAGTTTCATAAATGTAATTTCGTGTCCTGCACACGTTTCGGGACGTGTTGGGCGGGGCAGCTGAAGGGAGCCGCCGGTCGTTGGTACAGCTTTCCGTATCAGAAAGAGTTGGTCAAACGGAAAGTTGTGAATACCTTGAGGCGCGCGAGCGCGCTACGGGCTGCCCCGACACGGGAGCATCGGTTACCGCACAGTGCCATTGGGCACAGTGCTGATCATGTGGCAGCCGAAGGGCGGGCTACCCGGCATGCACCGAGACGATTGTGCTGTCGGGTGTGTAGTAATTGCGTGCCGTGCTGATCTTGGTCGTACTGGGCGAAATAATGGCGCAGTTGGCGACCTTGGTATTGCGGCCGAACTTATTGTCGGTGATCACGGTGCCGTAGACGGGGCCGTACGATTTCTGGGCCACATTGATGGTGCAGGCTCCGCCATCAGCGAAGTTGTTCTTGAAGGAGAAGTTCGACACGTCTCCGGTGTCCTGGGTGATCTGTACCCCGGCATTGTGGGAGCCGCTCAGGGTACTTCCATACACCGTGATGTTGCTGCCCTTTTGAATCTGGATGGAGTCATCATGGCTCGGTTTGCCGCCCTGATTCGGGTCACTGGCGTAGTGCAGGTTGCCGTGCAGCCAGGAATTGGCGATAGTGACGTTACTGCCGGTGAGGTGAGCACCGTCAATGACGCCGTGGATGTCGACGCGGGTCAGGGCAAAGTTGTAGCCGTAGATCCCATTGATATCGGGTGACGGCGTCGACGGGTACAGCTCCGAGTCGATGATCCTCAGGCCGGAGCGCCCACCGAGGTTGTTGACCAGCGCAGCGGGAGCACTGACACTCCGTCCGCGAATGATCGAGTTTTTGATCGTCACGTTGATCGCGTTGATCTTGACCAGGCCGCGAATGTCCAGTCCGCTGATGACGGTGCCGGCCTGGGTGATATTGAGATCGCCAGTGTGCACCTTCAGGACCGTACCAGAAGGAACTCCGGTGGTGCTGTCGCTCGCGGTGGCGATACGCACGACGCCTCCGGTTGCAGCCTGAGCCGGAGCGGCCAGGCCGGCCAGGGGGATGAGCAGGGCGAGGGTGACGGCGGCCACGAAGCTCGGGCTCCGCGTGCTCGTGAAGCGCCACGTTCGTGTGCGCTCAGGGCGAACCGGGTGGGGCAACTCGGAGCGGTTGAGGCGGGGACGAGGTGGATCAAAACGGTGGACGTCCGGGTGGTGCACATTGGTGGGATGGGTACTGCGGTGACTGAGGCTTGAGGGTCGACGATGGGTACGCGAGATACGATCGGTCATGAATTCATTTCGGGTGGTGCACGTTCGGGTATGCGGTTGAGGCAACCGCAGGGAGTCACCGATAGTGTTTAGAGTGTTACCCAAAAATGAAATTACGTCAAATCAACCTGGCGGGCTCGTCGAAATCACGGCGCGCTGCGGCGTAATGACCCAGGATGCGACCGGCACCGTGAAGACACCCGGAACCGCGTGGAACCGCCGGTGCAGCGCCAGAGCAACCACTATCGCTCCGGCGCAGAGCAGCGGCGGCAACGCTGTCGCAATCATCGCCGGAACGCGCACGTCGAAGGCGACCAAAATAGCCGCGAGCGCCGTCATCGGAAAGGTGTGCAGGAGATAAATCGGCAGGGTGCGGGAGCCGAGTGAGCGCACGAAATCGAAAGCGGGCATCCTGGCGAGCAGCACGGCCACGGTGATGCCGACGATGACAGCGAGCGTGCTCAGCACCAGCAGCACGAACGGAACCCGGGTCAGCGTCAGTTTCGTGGTGATGACGACGAGTGCGGCGTACCCGAGGCACAACATCGCAACATGCCACCACCGTACGGATGGCACGAGGCGACGTACGAGCGGCCCCACGTAGATGGCGGCGATGAAAAACACGAGGTATTTGCCCATCTTGTCCCAGGGCGAGCCGGTGTGCAGCAGCTGCGCACCGAACAGCACCGCGATGACCATGGTGAGCGCGACCTGCAGGAGCGGAGGCCACCGCCGCATCAGCCAGGACAGGGTGAAAAACAGGGGCAACGCGTAGATGAACCACAGATTGGAACTGGGCCGAAGGAACAGGGTGACAAGGCTGGCCCACGTGGCGTTCGGCGTTCCCGACGGGCTGATCGGCGGCAGAGCGAGCAGAAAAAGCGTCTGCATGGTGACCCACGCACCGTAGAGATACAGGAGCAGCGACATACGCTTGCGAAACAACTGCCAGTACGGCAAGCGGATGGCCGACGCGGCCAGAATTCCAGACATGAAGAAAAACAGGGGCATGCGAAACGTGTCGAACAGCGGATTGAGCGGGGCGAGTGCGCCGGCCAGCCCAACCTCGTCCAAGTACATGATGGAGTGATAGAGCACGACCAGGGTGATCGCGATTCCCTTCGCGACGTCGATCCAGGCGTCTCGGCCCGGGACTATTGCCGGCACCCCGGTCATGTCGACTCTTCGGTCGATCGGGCGGGGCGAATGCGGCGGCGGCGCTGCCCGAGCTCGGTGACAAACGGCGGCGGCTCGTAGGCGTAGCGCAGCCAACTGCGCGATGCGAATCGGTTGAGCGCGAGGGCGAGCAGAACGGCCGTGACCGCGAGAATGGGCGGGAGTATGGGCGCGATACCGGCGAGGGCGGGAAAGAAGTTCGGCAGGGAGAGCACGAAGGAAATCAGGATGACGATGGGTGTGTGCGCCAAGTAGATGGGCAGGGTGACCCGCCCGATCGCACCGAACCAGCGCGCGCCGCGCAGGGTGCGACTGAACGCGATGCCGCCGATGACACCGACCAGGCAGTTGAGAAAGTACAGGCCGAATACGTCGCGCAGCTCGAGCAGCGCGACGGTGGCGGTGACGGCCACCCACAGTAGTATCGCCGCACCGATCAGCAGCCGGCTGTCGACCGTGCCGATGCGAATGATCCAGCTGCGCAGGTAGATGCCCGCCAGAAAGAAGAAGTAATACTTGAGCGAGCCGGACCAGCCCACGTTGGCCGTCTCCAGTCCGCTCAGGGCGACGAGTGACACGGCGCCGGCGATCACGAGTTGCAGCCGAGGATCCACCCGGCGGCTGAGCTTGGCGACGACGAAGAAGATCGACAACGCCCAGATGAACCACAGCTCAAACCGGGGCAGTACCGGCGACATCACGAGGCCCAGCACTGCCTGGCGCAAGCCGAAGCCCTCGCCCTTCATGGTCTGGCCGAGCAGGAACACGATCGAGCCGACCACCTCCCAGAGCAGGAAGACCCAGAGGTAGAGACGCACCTTGACCGTCCACAGATCGCGCCAGGGCTTGAGAAGCCATTTAGGGGCGAACAGGCCCGATAAGACGAAGAACAGGGGCATGCGCATCGACGACAGCCCGTCGTTGATTTCTCGCCAGTACGGAATATCGAAACCGGCGCCGAGCAGCCAATTCACGGAGTGGAACAGGGCGACGAGCAGGATGGCGATACCCCGACCGGTGTCAACCCAACCGATGCGTTCGGTCGACGGCCTCGTGCCGCTCATCGTCGGAGCCGAACCAGCGCGGGGCGGAGGGCTGCGGGGCGCAGCAGCGCGGCATCCGTTGCGGCGGGCGCCTTGCGGGTGATGAGCAGTCCGAGCACGAGCACGAGCAAGACCGAGGAGCTGAAGAACGGGCCGAAGAACATGAACCAGACGGCCTTGATGCCGAGGTAGAGCAGCACGGCACTGGCGGTATTGGACGACACGTGCTTGCCGATGCTGCGCACGATGAGTACGAGAATGATGAGGGCGAGGAGAAGCCCGGGAATGCCGAAACCTGCCCAGAAATCGCCGATGATCGAGTGCAGTTCGACGTGCCCGCCGAACATGTAGTTATCGACGTACCCATTGTTCGGGTCGTAGTGGATTGCCGCCATACCGGTTTTGGCGGCCAGGATATCTTGCGGATTGGGTGCGGTACCCACGCCGAACCCCCACGGCTGATGCTGCATGAGCGCGATCGTCGCGGTGAGTTCAGGACGGCCGCCGAGGATGAGCGAACCGGTCTCCTCGAGCTGGGCGAGGGTGCGCTGCCGGGTGGCTTCCCCGAGCGCTCCGTCGAGGATGAGCGCCTGGATCACGTTGAAAACGATGAGGGCGAGCACGCCGAGTCCGAGCAGGGCGCGCAGTGCCGACTTGCCGCGCGTGGGTCGGGTGGGGCGCATTTGCCAAGCGACCAACAGCACCGTCAGAAGCATGAACGCGAACGTGGATCGGGCATCCGTCACGGTGGCGACGACGGTGAGCAGCAGCGCGACGGCTAGTTCCAGCCAGCGACGGCGCAGCTGCAGGGTGATTCCGAGCAGCAGAATGGTCAGGGCCACCGAGTATCCGAACCGCCACGGGTTGGCCGCGTACAGCTCACTTGAGGGCGAGACGCCGAGCAGAATTCCGACGCCGTACCAAATTGCGATCTGGGAATCCGGCAGAACCGTGCGCGCCCAAAGCACGAATCCAACGCCGGCCAGCAAACCAACCAGACCGGCGATCGCGCCGAGGGCCTGGCCGAGGCTCGTGTCGTGCGTGGGTGCCGACAGAGCGGCGAGCCAGATGCCCGAGCCGATCGCGACCACTCCGCCGAGCAGAAGCAGTCGTGCGCCCCAATACTGGCGCAGCACCGGAAACCACACGGGAAACAGTGCCACACAGGCCACGGCGCCCACGGTGACGCCCTGGTCGATGTCGAGCCGCATCGCGACGACGACCAGAACAACCACGACGATGAATTTGTTGACGATGGGCGGCGCCCGGTACACGAAACGACCCGTGCGGGTACGCGGGGGCGGCGCCGGAGCGGGGCGCAGTGCTGTTTCGTTGGAGCGCACCTGAGGGGACACTAGCCACCACCACCCGGGCCGCACAGGAACGGTACGGGCACCGACTCCTGTTGCGCAGCCACATCGTGCATAAGAATAGACGGCTCCGTGCAGTAGCGACAAGAGCGATCCGACTCAAACTGAGAGAACATCACCCCCCCGAGAAGGGGGCGCGGGGGTGGGTGGCCTGCCCTGTATAGTGGCGATTTCATGAGAGATTTTCATCGTGCGACCGGAAGCAGCCTGTGGTCATCAATAAACTCGATCGGCTCTTCGCCGACCTGCGCCGGGACCCGGCCGCCTTGGCCCAGCGCGCGGGTATCAGGGCACGCCTCGCCAGCCTGCGACTGACCAACCGGCTCAGCCGCCGAGCCGTGACGGGATCGGGCGCCGTCGTGGTGAACCTGACCTCGTTCGGCCATCGAATCGACCTGGTGTTCTACGCCCTCGAGACCATTGCTGCCGGGCGAGTTCGCCCCCGACGGCTGATCCTCTGGCTCGATGACACGACGACCGTGACACACCCGCCGGCCACGCTTCGTCGCTTGCAGCGGAGGGGTTTGGAGATTCGTTCCTGCCCCGACTTCGGGCCGCACAAGAAGCAATATCCGTATGCCCTGACCGGGCCGACGCTTCCCCTGGTCGCCGCCGACGACGACGTGTTATATCCTCGCACGTGGCTGGCCGAGCTGCTCGAAGCGGCCGCTCGGCATCCGCTGGATATCACCGGCCAGCGCGCCCACACCATCACCTTCGACGGCGACCGGGTGGCGCCCTATTCCGAGTGGGTCGCCGCCCGCGGCACTGCCGCAAGTTTTCGAACGCTCTGCACCGGCGTCTCCGGCATCTACTACCCGCTCGGGTTGCTCGACGCCCTGCGCGCCGAGGGAGACGCCTTTCTGCGAGTCGCCCCGCGGGCCGACGATCTGTGGGTCTACTCGGTGGGAGTGCGGCACGGCATTCGCGCGCGACAGGTCGGCGAAAGCCAGGCGGAATATCCGGCGATTCCCGGTTCGCAACGCGGCACCCTCTATCGGCTGAACGTGACCGAGGGCGGTAACGACGCGCAGTTCGCGGCGTGCGTCGGCGCGCTCGAACGACAGCGGGTACTGCGCGATGACCCACGCGATTCGGGTGGGTTGTCCAGTCTTCCGCTGGAGCCGTCTGCCGTGCCGGTGGTGAGCGACGTTGGTGCCTAGGCGACCCCGCGGACCGGCGCCGGCCCAGCGGCCTGCTGAGCCTGTGGCCGGCCCGACCACGCGTCGGGCGGCGGCGTCGAACTCGGTGTCGCGCAACATGACGATTGCGCTGATTGGAAACGCTTTCCCCCCCCTCGTCGCGCTGTTCTCCGGTCCGATCCTGGCCCAGGCCCTCGGTGTCGACGGTCGCGGCGCGGTGGCCGCCGCAACCGCACCACTGGCCCTCGTGGTTACCGTCGCGACCTTCGGCGTTCCCGAAGCTGTCACCTGGGCGATCGCCCGCAACCCCACCCTGGCCCGCAATGCGTCGAACCGGGGCTTGCTGATTCTGGTCGTTGCCGGACTGCTCGCCATGGGCGCCGTCGTGTTGTCGGCCGCCTGGCTCAGCGGCGGTGACCCCACGGTGCAGCAGCTCATCCTGGTGGCCTGCCTGGCCATTGTGCCCAACCTGTTGGTCGGCGTGTTCCGCGGGGTGGCATCCGCTACCCAAAGCTGGCGGCTGGTCGCGCTGGAACGCATCATCACCTCGTCGCTCCGGCTCGCCGTGCTGATTCCGTTCTGGATCACCGGCACCCTGACCCCGCTCGTGGCGACGATTGCCGTGGCGGCTATGCCGGTGACCGGGCTGTTCGTCTATATCGGGCGCATGCGCAGCCTCGACCCGCGCGCCTTCGAGGTGCCCCGGGAGGCGCGCACGGCCGGGCTGCTCAGCTACGGCCTGCGCATCTGGGTCGGCTCGCTGTCGGGAATTCTGCTCTCCCGGCTGGACCAAGTGCTCATGACGCCGTTCGCCGGCACCTATCAGCTCGGGCTGTACGTGGTCGCGGTGAGCGTGAGCGAGCTTCCGCTGATCATTAACCAAGCGGTTCGTGACGTGACCTTCGTGGCGGATGCTGCCGATTCGGTCGACGCACGCCTCGCATCCTCGGCCCGCATTTCGACAATGCTGTGCGGCCTGGCCGCGCTGTTCCTCGGCATCAGCATGCTGTGGTGGCTGCCGTTTCTATTCGGCGAAGATTTTCGGCCGGCGCTGCCGGTGGCCGTCGTGTTGCTCACCGCGGTGGTGCTCGGTACGCCGGGGTCGATCGGCGGTTCCGGCCTGAGCGCGCGCGGACGCCCCGGCCTGCGCAGCATGTCGTTGCTGATCGCCTGCCTGGTGAATATTGGACTGCTGATTCTACTGGCACCACCGCTCGGGGCGATGGGGGCCGCGCTGGCAACCCTGGCCGGCAACCTGATCTCGAGCAACCTGAATCTGATGTTCATGTATCGCAAATTCGGCATCAACCCTCTGCAGTTCTACGGCGTGCGACGCACCGACTTTGTGACCCTGCGCGAATACGCGAAACGGTTCACTCGGCGGCGCAGGCGCTAGTTCGTTCCTGTCGGAGTCGTTCCTGTCGGAGTCGTTCCTGTCGGGGCCGTCGTGGGCCTGGCGGCGGGAGCCGGCCGATAGGCCAGGCCGTCACGCAGCCCCCGAGCCGCAGCAATGAGGGGCTGCAACGAGACGAGCAACTGGCGTCGACCCCCGCGGGAGATGACCTCCCAGGCCGACTGCACGCTGCGGTGACGCCAGCGGCGGCGGTCGTCGTCGTCGAGGTTGCGGGCCGCGTAGACCAGGCGGTTGCGCACGTTGTAGTAGTAGTAGGAGTACGACTTGGCCTGGCCGGCGCTGTGCTGGCCGGCGCCCTGGGTGCCGCCCTGTGCGTGGGTCGCTTGCGCGTTGGCACAGACCGTAACGGCTCCCCCGGCCTGTAACACCCGGTGCGAGAGCTCGACGTCTTCCCAGTACAAAAAATAGTCATCGCTGAACCCGCCGACCCGGCGCCAGAGCTCGGAACTGATCAGGAGGCAGGCGCCGCTCAGCCACGGCGTGACCCGTGCGCTCACAAAGTCCCCACGTCTGCGAGTCGCGCGCACGCGGCCGTCGGCGAGATACAGATCGCTTCCGTCAAACCACACCGTGCCGTCCGGCCGCAGGATGCGCGGCGATACCAGGGTGAGCGGATGCGCCGTGACAACCTCGAGCAGGCGGGCGACCTGGTCGGCGGGGATGACGGCATCCGGATTCAACAGAAGAAAGTGGGTGCGGCCGGTCTGCTGCGCCCGCGCGACGCCGAGATTCATTCCACCGCCAAAACCGCGGTTGGTTGGCGACAGCACGTGGTGCCAGCCCTCTCGTTCGGCGAGCGCCGTCACTCTGGCCTGCTCGGCCGCATCGGTGAAGTTGTCAACGACGACGACCTGCAGGCCCGGTGCCGATCGGGACAGCGGTTGCAGGTTCTCTTCGAGCAACGTAGACGACCCGAAATTCACCACCACGACGGCGAGGGAGGCGAAGATCGAGTCGGTCATGGGGTCAGTATTGCAGATCGGTCAGGATTGCCTGATAAATTCTCAGCGCACTAGGCGGCGAAGCGGTCGGTCGCCTCGATGATGGCGTCGAGGATGCCGGGCTGGTCGAAGGCATGGCCGGCGTCGGGAATCAGCTGGAATTCGGCTTCCGGCCAGTTCTTGTGCAGGTCCCACGCGGTGAACGCGGGGGTGCACATGTCATAGCGGCCCTGCACGATGACGCCAGGAATGTCGGCGAGTCGGGACGCGTTGTCGATGAGCTGGTTCGGGGTGAACCAGCCCCGGTTGGCGAAGAAATGGTTTTCGATACGAGCGAATGCCACCGCAAAGGCAGGGTCTGAGAAGTGTGCGATCTTGTCGGGCTCCTGCAGCAGGGTGATCGTCGAGGATTCCCAGGTGGCCCAGGCCACGCCGGCACGTTCGCGCACGAACTGGTCGGGGTCGTGCAGCAGCCGGCCATAAGCCTGAATCAGGTGACCGCGCTCATTTTCGGGAACGGGCGCGAGGAACGACTCCCACAGGTCGGGGTAGATCGCGGCGGCGCCGCCCTCGTAGAACCAGTCGAGCTCGACCGGTCGCAGTGTGAAGATGCCGCGCACGACGAGCTCGGTGACCTTCTCGGGGTGCGTCTCGGCGTAGGCGAGAGCCAAGGTGCTGCCCCACGATCCTCCGCAGACCAGCCAGCGCTCGATGCCGAGGTGCTCGCGCAGTTTTTCCAGGTCGGCCACGAGGGCCCAGGTGGTGTTGACGCTCAGGTCGACGTCGGGCGCGCTCGCGTGCGGCGTGCTGAGGCCGCAGCCACGCTGGTCGAACAGGATGATGCGGTACTTCGCCGGGTCGAACACCCGCCGCTGGTCCGCGCCGGATGCGCCGCCCGGGCCGCCGTGCAGATATACCGCCGGCTTGCCGTCGGGATTGCCCGAGGCCTCCCAGTAGATGGTCTGATTGTCACCGACATCGAGCATGCCGGTTTCGTAGGGTTCACACTCGGGGTAGAAGGTACGCATACCCTGAGCCTATGCCCCGCCCATGGGGCCGCCGGGATCAGCGGCCGACGAGACCCTGCTCGTAGGCCAGAATAACCGCCTGCACCCGGTCCCGCAGGCCGAGTTTGTGCAGGATGCGGCCGACATGGGTTTTCACGGTCGACTCGGAGAGAAAGAACCGCTCGGCCAGTTCGGAGTTGGAGAGTCCCTCGGCGATCGCCAGAAAGACCTCGGTCTCCCGTTCGGTGAGGGCCGCGACGGCGGCCGCAGTATCGGCGTCATGGGCGCCGGCCTGCGGCAGCTGGGTGCCGAAGAGGTCGAGCAGGCGCCGGGTCACCCGCGGTGAAACGGAGGCCTCCCCCGAGACCACCGTGCGAATGGCGTCGATCAGTTCCCCCGGTTCGGCGTTTTTCAGCAGAAAGCCGCTCGCGCCGGCGCGCAACCCACCGAACGCGTACTCGTCGAGGTCAAAGGTCGTGAGGATGATGATGCGGGCTTCCGGCTGGGCCGCCATAATCTGCCGGGTTGCCTCGATGCCGTCGAGTCCCGGCAGGCGCACGTCCATCAGGATGACCTGCGGGCGCACACTCGCGGCGAGCGCAATCGCCTGAGCGCCGTCGCCCGCTTCGGCGACGACGCTGAAGTCGTCTTCGGCCTCAAGCACCATGCGAAAACCCACGCGCAGAAGCGCCTGGTCGTCGACGAGCATGATGCGGATCGGATCGGGCAGCGGGGCCATGCCTGGTCCCGTCATCTCTCCTCGTCGACGGCCGGTTGTCGCGGTTCATTCTCGAAAGTCATAGCGGCGTGCACGCGCCACCCGTCGTGGAGTCCCGCTCCGGCTTCAAAAGTTCCGCCGTAGATAGACACCCGTTCCTGCATGCCGATCAGGCCGCGGCCGAACGCATGAGCGCTCGGTTCGCGGCGCAGCCGACCATTGTCGCTGACCGTGACCTCGGCTCTTCCGGGCGCCGAATTCAGCCGCACCACGACCCGGGTCGGCGTATCGGCGTAGCGCAGCACGTTGGTGAGCGACTCCTGCACCAGCCGAAAGATGGTCAGCTGCACGCTCGGGTTGGTGGGTTCGCGTCCGCTGCGTTCCAACACGACGGGGAGCCCGGTCGATCGAAAGGATTCGACGAGGTCGGCGAGTTGATCGATGCCCGGCTGCGGTGCGAGCGGAACCGGCGCGGTACCGACGTCGAGCACCCCGAGCAGGCGCCGCATCTCGGTCATCGATCGGCGCCCGGTGACAGCAACGTCAAGCATCGCCGCACGGGATCGCCCGATGTCTTTGGCAGCGATGGCATGGGCACCGTCGGCGAGCGCCACCATAACGGACAGACTGTGGGCGACCACGTCGTGCATTTCGGCAGCGATGCGAGACCGCTCGGAGATACGCGAGAACTGCGCCTGTTGGTCGCGTTCGCGGGTCAATTGCGCTGCCAGCTCGAGCAGCGAGGCCACATAGCGTTTGCTGTTGCCCATGTTGACGCCGACCAGGGTGGCGGCGAACATCATGATCGCCACCTGGATGGCCACGGGGATCCAGGGCACCTCGGCCGGATTCACGGTGTGCCACGCGGCCAGACTCGTCAGCACCGTCGACGCACCGAAGCCGATCCAGGCGCTGCGCACGTCGGAGTACACCGCGACAGCGTAGAGCGCGAGGAGCTGAGCCACGAGGTGGGCTTCGCCGTAGTCGGCAAAGGTGAGCAGGCTGACCCAGGTCAGGGCCAGACCGAGCCGCGGCATCCGTCGGCGACAGAACAGGGCAGCGGCCAGGAGCAGCATGATGGCGGCGTTCGGGAGAATATCACGCAGCGGGGCCGGCTCGGCGTCAAGCAGGTTTACAAGAAGGGTGAGCGCCATCGGCACGACGTAGATCAACGCGATGAGCGTGTCGGCCAGGTGCGGATGCCGGGTCCAGAACCGCCGCACGACTCCGGGAGGGGTGGGCAGACGCACGTCTCCCCCCGCTGCGAGTGCGCGCTCGGGGGGAGACGTGTGGGTTCTCATTCTTCGATGGTACGGGTCAGGCGTCGCGGCGCTTGAGCAGCAGGGCGGCCGTACCGAGGCTCACAGCGACCCAGGCGAGAACAACCAGGAACGCCTGCCAGGATTCCATGGTGTTCGGGGTGATCATCTCGGAGCCGGCCACGGTGAACATGAACGGCACGATGTCGGCTACCCACCCGACGAGCATCGAAAAAAGGCCAACGACGGTCGGCAGGAGCAGGATGATTCCAAGCACCGTCGCGATGCCGCCGGCGCTGCTGCGCACGATCGTGCCGATGCCGATGGCGAAGACTGCGATCAGAGCCAGGAACAGCACGTTTCCAAGCAACGGCAGAATCACGTCAACGTCGAATAGGTTCGCGGTGATGTCTTTGGCTCCCAGGATGGGGATGGCCACGAGGTACGACCCGATCACGCTGACCAGGCCCACCACGAAGGTGAATCCGAACAACACGCAGACCTTGGCCCAGAGTGCGGGCAGACGGTTCGGCACCGCGCTGAACGTCGACTTGATCATGCCGCTCGAATACTCACCACTGATCGAGAGCACGCCGAGCACGGCGACGATCAGCTGTCCGAGGCTCAACCCAGATGTTGAGACGATAACGAACATCTGCGCGGTGTCGATACCCATGGCAGCACCGGTGGCCGGGTCGTACCCGGCCGACATGGCAAACGACATCAGCACCGCAATGCCAAGCGCGGCCACGACAACGAGGGAGAAGGTCCAGTATGTGGAGCGCAGGCTCCACAACTTGATCGATTCGGAGCGGAGCAGGCCGGTGAAGCTGAGCCCGGAGCCGGTCGACGCGAAGGATGTGCGCGCAGTGGATGGCGGGGTGGGGTGGGCTACGGTGCTCACCGAGCCGCCTCCGCTTCGGTGGGGGAGGAAGCGTCGCCGGTGCGATACTCCACTTCGTTCTGGGTGAGTTTCATGTAGGCGTCCTCGAGCGAGGCGCTTACCGCGGAGAGTTCGTGCAGGGAGATCTGGGCGGCGGCGGCGCACTCACCAATTTCGGACACGGTCAGTCCGCTGATCTCGAGTACGTCCTGCTCGATGTTGGTGATGGTCACATCCGTCTGCGCCAGCAGGGTTGCGAGGGCCGCGGTGTGCGGGGTGCGTACGCGAACCGTATTCTGGGCAGCCGAGGCGATGATATCGGCGACCGAGGCATCCGCTATCACCCGGCCGCGACCGAGCACGATGAGGTGGTCGGCGGTGAGCGCCATCTCGCTCATGAGGTGCGAGGAGAGCAGCACGGTGCGGCCCTCGGCCGCGAGCTGTCTGGTGAGCTTGCGCACCCACTGCACGCCCTCGGGGTCGAGGCCGTTGACCGGCTCGTCGAGGATGAGCGTGGCCGGGTCGCCGAGCAACGCCGCGGCGATGCCGAGGCGCTGGCCCATGCCGAGCGAGAATCCGCCAGCGCGTTTGCGGGCGACGGACTCGAGGCCGGTGAGATTGATGACCTCGTGTACCCGGCTGGTGGGGATGTTGTGCGTGGCGGCCATGGCGCGCAGGTGGTTGTAGGCGCTGCGACCGGTGTGCACGGCCGTGGCGTCGAGCAGCACGCCGACCTCACGCAGCGGAGCCTTGTGCTCGTGGTACGGTTTGCCGTTGACGATGACCGAGCCGGCGCTGGGACGATCCAGGCCGACGATCATGCGCATCGTTGTGGACTTGCCCGCGCCGTTCGGCCCGAGAAAACCGGTGACCTTGCCCGGTTGCACCACGAAGTCGACCGCGTCGACCGCGGTCTTGCTTCCGTAGTGCTTGGTCAGGGACTGTGCCTGGATCACGACCGCCTCATTCCGTTAGTGGGAGAGCCTCGTTTCACTGCTCTGAAGCCCCCCTATCAAACGGTATGGTCTCCCCTCAATGTGGCGCATCAACCATGGGGATGATTGTGCGCCACCTGTGTCGTACCTGAGTACGACGGGCGGGACTACTTCTTGACCGGCTTCTCGGGGGCGGGCGCGGTCCCAGACGCCCGTTGGGCGGCGTAGTAATCGCGGGCTTCGGTTTGCCGCTCGCGCTCAATGCCACTCGCGATCGTCGCCCGCAGGTGGTCTGGCGAGTAGCCGAACGCGTCGACGAGATCGAGCGCATGCGGTCGAATGCGCGCGATGAGCCGGTCGATGTACGCCGTGACGGCCTGAGCGCGCTGGGCGGAAAGGCGACCGTGGATGAGGTACCAGGCCAGGTTCTTCTCCACCAGGCTGAGGCCGAACAGGTCGCGCAGCCAGGTGAGCACCTGCTTGGTACCGGAATCCGCCGTCGCCTCGAGTGCCCGTGTGAACGACTCCCACTGCAGTAGTTCCCCGTGGGCCCGGGCCGCTTCGATGAGCTCGTTCTGGTGCGCGTTGAACAGGTCGGCGGCCTGCTTCTTGGGCAGTTTGGTGGCGCCGCGCAACTTGCCGGCGACCTCGCCGATCATGCTCTCGACCCGATCGGTGAGCAGCTCGCGCTGCACATCGGCATCGCGAAGGGCGCCGACGGAGCGGGCCGTGGACCCCCGATCGAAAACCGTCTGCCCGAGGGTTCGCAGACCGGTGCCATGGTACGCGCGACCAGCAGCGTGCTGCACGACGTAGCGGGCGAGGGCGCCGACATCCGCTTTGGCGAATTTGCGACTGTAATCAGTGAGCAGTCGCTTGGCAACGAGCTGCAGCAGCACGTTGTTATCGCCCTCGAAGGTCGCGAAGATGTCGAGGTCGGCGCGCAGGCCGACGAGGCGGTTCTCGGCCAGAAATCCGGCGCCGCCGCAGGCTTCGCGGGCCTCCTGCAGGGTGTCGAGCGCGTGCCAGGTGGAGAGCGGCTTGAGCGCGGCGGCGAGGGTCTCCAGGTCTTGCCGGTCGTCGTCGGTGTCGGCCTTGCCGCTGAACACCTCGTCGAACTTCACCAGGAATTCATCGTGCGCGAAGGTCTGCGCGTAGGTCGTGGCGAGGCGCGGGAACAACCGGCGCTGGTGGCGCTGGTAGTCGAGGATGACCTCTTCGTCGGTGTCGCTTCCGGCGGTGAACTGGCGGCGCTGGCTTCCGTAGGTGATCGCGATGGTCAAAGCTAGAGCGGATGCCGCGGTGGCGGCACCGTCGAGCGACACGCGACCCTGCACCAGGGTGCCGAGCATGGTGAAGAAGCGGCGGCCGGGGCTGCCGATCGGGCTGGTGTAGGTGCCGTCTTCGGCGACATCGCCGTACCGGTTGAGCAGGTTTTCGCGCGGGATGCGCACGTTCTCGAAGTGCAGTCGGCCGTTGTCGATGCCGTTGAGGCCACCCTTGAGGCCGTCGTCTTCGCCGCCGACACCGGGCAGGAAGTCGCCGTTCGCGTCGCGAATGGGCAGGTAGAAGGCGTGCACGCCGTGGTTGACGCCCTGGGTGATGAGCTGCGCGAACAGCACGGCGGCGATGCCGTCTTTCGCGGCGTTGCCGAGGTAGTCCTTCCACGCGGCGCGAAACGGGGTGTTGATGACGAACTCGCCGGTGTCGGCGTCGAAGGTCGCGGTGGTGCCGATGCTCGCGACGTCGGAACCGTGGCCAATCTCGGTCATGGCGAATGCCCCGGGAACGCTCAGGTTCATGATACCGGGCAGGTATTTGTCGTGGTGGGTCTTTGTGCCGAGGTGCAGCACGGCGGCACCGAACAGGCCCCACTGCACGCCGCCCTTGATCTGCAGGCTCGGGTCAGCGATGACGAGCTCTTCGAAGCCGGCGATGTTTCCGCCGTGGTCGTCTTGCCCGCCGAGGTGCTTGGGAAAGGCACGCAGCACGTGGCCGTTGGCGGCGAGCACCTTGAGCTGCTCGAGCACGCGCAGGCGGTGGTCAGCCATCGAGAGGCCCTCGATGCGCTGCATGTCGGGGCGCGCGGTGACTTCACGGGCGGCGAGGCGCACGTCGGCCCAGGTGCCGAGCAGCTGACGTCCGAGTACCTCAACATTGACCGCCGGGGCGGTCGGGTCGCCGATGGACTTGATCGGGCCGGTGTCAACGCTGACGTCGAGGCGAGGGTCGATCGTCGTCGATCGGCTGCTGAGGCGCAGGGCCGTGTCAACCATGGTTGGTCCTAACTGTTCGCGCGAGAGTGGTGATCGCAACGTTAGGACCGCAGGTCACGGTCGCGAAATGCCCGGTACCCGGACGACAACGATATATGCCGCCCACGGCATCCGTTTTGTAGGTTCACTACAACTCAGAGCCGCGCAGACCTGCGCACCCCCACAAGGACCTAGCCAATTGGCACCCGGCTCGGCCCGGGAGACTTGAGACGTTGAAACGATTTATTTAGATCAATACTCACAGTTCGGCGAGCGGGAGATGCTGAGATGAGGCGGTTCGGGGACCAGGGAACTAAAATTGCGATCAGGCGGACGCGACGACGACCTCGAGCAGGGCTTCTCCGTAGGCCTCAAGTTTCTTGGCGCCGATGCCGGTGATGCCGTCGAGGGCCGCGAGGGTGGTGGGGCCGGCCGCGGCGACGGCGATCAGTGTCGCGTCGCCGAAGACGATGTAGGCGGGCACGCCCTGCTCCTTCGACTCCGCCGAGCGCCAAACGCGCAGCGCCTCGAACAGGGTTTCCTGAGCCGTACTGAGGTCGGCGGCAGCAACCTTCGCCGCGCTGGGGCGGCGTGCGGCGCTTGAACGTGCGGGGCGGTCGGGTTCACGCCGCAACTGCACCTCGCGGCCGCCGCTGAGAACCTCGGCCGCGGCATCCGTCAGCACCAGGGTGCCGTATTCACCGGAGGTGGCGAGCAGGCCTTGGGCCAGCATCTGCCGGACGACGCCGCGCCAAGCCTGGTCGCTGAGATCGGCGCCGAGTCCCCAGGTGCTGAGAGCAGAGTGTCCGTATTGGGTGGCGCGGGGGGTTTCTTTGCCGCGGAGAATGTCGATGAGGTGACCGGCGCCGAACTTCTGGTTGCGTTCACGCTGCAGGCGCACAATGGTGGAGAGCAGTTTCTGGGCGGGAATGGTGCCGTTCCAGGCCTCGGGAGGCTCCAGGCAGGTGTCGCAGTTGCCGCAGGATTCGCTGGTCTGACCGAAGTAGCGCAGCAGGTTCACGCGGCGACAATGCACCGTTTCGCACAGGGCAAGCATGGCGTCGAGGTGGGCGGAGAGTTTGCGCCGATGGCCGAGGTCGCCGGGCGATTCGTCGATCATGCGGCGCTGCTGCACCACGTCTTGCAGGCCGTAGGCGAGCCAGGCGGTGGCCGGGGCGCCGTCACGTCCAGCGCGACCGGTCTCCTGGTAGTAACCCTCGACCGATTTGGGCAGGTCGATGTGGGCAACGAAACGCACGTCGGGCTTGTCGATTCCCATGCCGAACGCGATCGTGGCGACGATAACGACGCCCTCCTCACGCAGGAACCTGGACTGGGTGCGGGCGCGCAAGCCCGCGTCGAGACCGGCGTGGTACGGCAGAGCGTTCACACCATTCGCGCGCAGAAACTCGGCGGTCTGGTCGACGGTCTTGCGGCTGAGGGCGTAAACGATTCCAGCGTCGCCGGGGTGCTCGGTCTTCAGGAATGCCAGCAGCTGCTTGCGCACCTCGGCCTTGCCGACGATACGGTACTGAATATTGGGTCGGTCAAAGCTCGCCACGAAGTGCTTGGCGTCGCCCAGCTGCAGGCGGGTTGTGATCTCCTGGTGCGTGGCATCGGTCGCCGTCGCGGTGAGGGCGATGCGCGGCACGTCGGGCCAGCGGTCAGCGAGTTCACTGAGAGCCAGGTAGTCCGGCCGAAAATCGTGACCCCACTGCGATACACAGTGGGCCTCGTCGATGGCGAACAGGGCGATGGTTCCGCGGTCAAGCAGCCGTTTGGTGGCCTCGTTGGAGAGTCGCTCGGGGGCGACGTAGAGCAGGTCCAGGTCGCCGTTCAGGTAGTCGCGCTCGACCTGGCTACGGGTCGCGGAATCTTGGCTGGAGTTCAGAAATTCGGCACGTACGCCGACGGCGGTGAGTGCGTCAACCTGGTCTTGCATCAGGGCGATGAGCGGCGACACCACGATGCCGGTACCCGCACGCACGAGGGCGGGAATCTGATAACAGAGGCTCTTGCCGCCGCCGGTCGGCATGAGCACGACGGCGTCCTCGCCGTCGACGACCTGCGCGATAATCTCGGCCTGGTCGCCACGGAATGAGTCGTAGCCGAAGACGGTGTGCAATGCTTCGGCGGCGGTGGCGAATTTGCGTGTCGCGGCGCGAACCGGTGCCGCGGCGCGAGTCGCAGGCCGGGTCGCGGTGGTCTGGTGTGAAGCGGATGCTGCGCCCGCGTACGCGGGCTGCCGCCCGCTGAATTGCGGGTCTGCTTCGGGGGGTGGTGCGTCAAAGTCGTCGGGGGCGTCGAAATCGCTCGGTGGTTCAGAGGAGCTCGGTGGTTCAGTAGAGCTCGGTGGTTCGACGTCGTCAGGGTTCCATGGCAGCTCAGCGTTCCAACTCACCTGCATAACTTTACCCGCGCCCCCTGACACGTTCCCGCACCGAGCGAGTGTGCACCAGCGAGAGTCAGGGGCGGGTTTTGCGACGCAGTATGACGAGGGTTGCTCCCACAACGAGCAGCACTGCGCCGAAGGCTCCCCCCATCCAGGCGATGGTTTGAAGGGTGCTGTCGTTAGCGCCAGAACCGGTCGTTCCGGCAGCTGCGGGGGGCGAGGTGGCCGCATCCGCTTCGGTTCCGCAAGACGGAGCAGTAGCCGCCCCGTCGGCAAGCGACTGGTCTGGAGCCGGCTGCCAGTCAAAGGTGAACTCGTCGGAGATCGAGTGGCCGTCGGTGGAGACCGTTTGCCAGATCACCGTGTACAGCCCGGCCGCGCCAAGTTGAGCCGCAGTTTCGACCGTGGCACCGGAGACGGTTGCGCACCCATCACCATAAAACAGCGGCGCGCTGGCGGGCCCGGTGATGACGATCGCACTGCCCGAGCCTGTTCCGCCTAGATCGAGCAACAGATCACTGGTGGTGACCGAGAACACTCCGGGTTGCTCGGTCACGACCGCGTCGGCGGTTGGAGATGAGCCAACGGCCGAGTTGTGAGCCGATGCGGGAGCCGCTCCCCAGCCGAGGGCCCCGGCTACGACGACGACCGCGAACACGGCTCGGGCCGTACGGCGACCCGTCGGACCGGCCGGCCGGCGATGCGCACGTCGAACCATGCGGGGAGTCACTCTGCCAAGCGTCGTGTTGCCGCGCACGGTATTCGACCGACTGCTCGCGGCGAGCGGGGAGGCGAGCGCGAGCGTGGCGGCAGCGGTACGGTCAGTTGCAGCGAAAATGGGGGTCGTGAACTTCATGATGATCCTTCGGCGTGGGGTGCCCGGCGTGAGCCGACCGGAGCAGAGTGAAGCCTCTGGTACTCGTTCGGGGCGGCGGGGAAGATGGTCTGGTCTGCTGGGTCAGGCGACGAGCGCGGCGGCAGGCGGACCACGGTGGCGCATGGGAGAGAGCACAAGAGCCAGATCTCGCGGCGTCCGTACCGGGGCATCGTGCGCGATGCGCAGCGGGGCCGCCACCGATACCCTGCACCGGGCCGACCTGAACAGGGTACGGATACCCAGGTGAAGGTTGTCAACGAGACCCCAGAACGCGCGTTCCCCGAAACGCAGGGCGAGGACCGTCACGATCGCAGCGCCGAGGTGAGCGAGCCACATGGCGGTACCGTCATGCCCACCGTGGGGGGCCGGGGGCACGAGCGCAGCATTGATCAGGCCGGGCAGCACCTCATGCTGGTGCGTGCCCGACGCGGCGATTGCCTCAGAAGACAGGGCGCCGCCCGATGCCCCGAGCGAGAACAGCCCGTGAAAAATGAACTGGCTGATTAAAACGGATGCGACGCCGCGCCAGAATGACAGGGTGCGGCCCGCGAGGGTGACACACACCATGCCAGCGAAGGCGAGCGACATCACGACCGCCAGCAGGCTGGGCGCTGATGCGCCACCGAGAGCGTGTGAGAGAGCGGCGACAAAAGTCGAGAACAGGGCAACTATCCAGCCGCGCGCGAAGCGGGCCCACCGCGTCGTCATATCTTTCGTACCTCCACCTCACCAGAGTACGTCGCGTCGACCGCCAAATACTCCTTCTGCCGCTCCCACAATCCGCGACCTGGTGAACGTGCGCGCAGGTCAGCGGGATCCGTCTGACCGGCGCCCAGCTTCAGGCGCGGCCGGTGAAGGAGGGTTTGCGCTTCTGTTGGAACGCGGCAAACCCCTCACGGTAGTCGCCGGTGGCGCAGAGCGCGGCCTGGGCGGCGGTCTCGTCGCTCATGCTCTGCCAGAGTCCGAGCCGTTCGTCGCGCAGCGACTGCACGAGCGCCTTGCTCGCGAGAAATGCCTGCGTTGCACCGGATGCCGCGCGCGAGGCCGCCTGCACGGTCGCCTCGGTCAGGTCCACGGCCGGAAATACCTGGCTGAAAAGGCCGCCGGCTACGGCTTCGGCCCCGGACATGAGCCGCCCGCTGTAGATCAGGTCGAGGGTGCGGTGCGCGCCGAGGCGTTCCACGAACAGGGCGTGCCCGCCCGAGTCAAGCGTCGCGCCAAGGTTCGCGAACGGCGAGCCGATCTGTGCGGAGTCGGCGACGTAGACGACGTCAGTGGCGATGAGCAGGCCCAGGCCCACTCCGAGGCACGCGCCGTGCGCGGCCGCGAAGGTCGGCGCCGGAAACCGGTTCATTCGTTGCAGCAGCGGGGTGACGAGGTCGCCGAGGTAGCCGAGCACGTCGTCGGTTTGCGGATCGACCGCTGAAATGTCTCGGCCGGCACAGAAAGCCCGGCCCACACCGCGCAGCACGAGCGCGCGCACGCCGGCCCGCTCGGCGGTCTGGTAGGCCAAGTCGAGCTCCACGATCGCAGCCTCATCGAGGGCGTTGAGCTTGTCGGGCGCGTTCAGCACCACGTGCGCGACGTCCTTGTTTATCGAGAGCTCAATCACGGCATCCGCTTTCTTCGGTGTTAGGCGTCACGGTGTTAAACGTCACGGTGTTAAACGTCACGGTGTTAAACGTCGTAGTCGACGACCACGGTGTCGGTGGTCGGGTGCGACTGGCAGGTCAGCACGTAACCGCGGGCGAGTTCTTCGGGCTCGAGCGCGTAGTTCTCGGTCATCGTGACGTCGCCGCTGACCAGTTTGGCGCGGCAGGTTCCGCAGACTCCGCCGGCGCAGGCGAACGGCACATCGGAACGCACGCGCAGGGCAGCGTTCAGGATGCTCTCATTCGCGTTGACCGGGGTGGTGACGGTGTTGCTCTGGCCGTCGAGGGTGAACTCGATCTGGAAGGTCTTATCACCCGTGCCGATGATGACCGGCCGTCCGCGGTCGCCGCTAGCCGCCGAGGGCTCACCGGTCGTGAACAGCTCGAAGCGCACGCGCGCACGCTCGACTCCGGTGCTTTCCAGCGTGTCGCGGCACAGCTGCACCAGTTCGAACGGACCACACAGAAACCACTCGTCGACCGAGGTCGGGCGCAGAATCGTGTCGAGCATGCGCCGAAACTTTTCTTCGTCGATGCGCCCGGACAGCAACGACGAGGAGCGCTGCTCGCGGGACAGTACGTGGTAAAGCGCGAGGCGGGCCGGGTACCGGTCTTTGAGTTCGGCCAGTTCGTCGAGGAACATCACGTCAAGCGCCGTGCGGTTGGTATAGACGAGCGTGAACAGTGATGTCGTCGAGGCGGAGAGCACGGTGTGCGCGAGGGCCATGAGTGGGGTGATTCCCGAGCCGGCGGCGACGCCGACGACGTGCTTGTGGTCGAGGCTCTGCAGGGTCGAGGTGAAGCTGCCCTGCGGGCTCATCACATCGATTTCGTCGCCGGGGTGCAGTTCACTGTTGGCCCAGGTGGAGAACGCGCCACCGAGGTCACGTTTGATCGCGACGCTGATCGAACCCGATGTCGCCGGCCGACAGATCGAGTAACTGCGACGCAGCTCCTGGCCATCGACCGTGGCGCGCAGGGCGAGGTGCTGGCCCGGCAGATAGTCGAAAGCGCCCTGCAATTTGGGCGGAACGGTGAAGGTGACCTCGACGCTGTCGGCGGTGAGCGGGCGCACTTCGGCCACCGTGAGGGTGTGGAAACGCCCGCGGTGCTTGACCGACGCCAGGGTCGTGGCGCTCTGGTTGACGGATTCGAGACGTGTTGCAGCCACTAGAGCACCTTGAAGTAGTCGAACGGCTCGAGGCAGTCTCGGCATTCGTAGAGAGACTTGCAGGAGGTGGAACCGAAGTGAGCGAGCTCGCGGGTATTGAGCGAGGAACAGCGCGGGCATTTCACGGCCAGTTGTAGCCGGATCGGACCGGCCGGGCCGGAACCGCGCACGGTCGCACGCCCGGTAGGAGCGGCGATGCCGTATTCGCGGAGCTTGGCTTTGCCGATCTCGCTCATCCAGTCGGTGGTCCAGGCCGGGCTGAGCACGAGCTGCACCGACACATTCTCGTAGCCGGCGCCCGTGAGCACCTCGAGAACGTCGTCGCGCATGGCATCCATGGCGGGGCATCCACTGTAGGTCGGCGTCAGGGTGACAGCGACCGCGTCGCTGCTGACTTTCACCGAGCGCAGTACGCCGAGGTCTTCGATCGTGAGCACCGGAATCTCGGGGTCGACGACCTGGGCGGCAACCGCCCATGCGGCGAGCGACACCGCGTCGGGGGGACGGGGGCGGGCCAGGGCCTCGTGCAGCTCAGACGAGTGGCGGTCGGTGGTCACCATGATGCTCCGGGGTGGGCGCGGGTGAGCACCTGCATTTCGGCGAGGAGAAAGGCGAGGTGCTCGGAGTGCGTGCCGGTGCGGCCGCCACCGGAGGCTACAAATCCGCGCGCAATTTCGAGCTCGGCCTCGGCCAGCACCGGCGCGATGGCGGCGTCAAACGCCGAACGCAGGGTCGACGGGCGAACCGCGATTCCTTCGAGACGGTCGATGAGCGGGTTGTCGCGAAAGACCTCGTCCACGTAGGGCCACAGGTCGGACAGCGCGGTGATCATGCGACGGCGCGACTCGTCGGTGCCGTGCGCGAGGCGCAGCACCCATTGGGTGGAGTGGTCGCGGTGGTAGTCGACCTCTTTCACCGCTTTGGCCGCGATCGCGGCGAGGGTCGCGTCAGCGGATGCCCGCAGCCGGCTGTACAGCTCGAACAGATAATGGGCCACGATGAACTGGCGCGCGATCGTGTGGGCGAAGTCGCCGTTGGGCTGCTCGACGATGTGCAGCGACCGAAAATCCGGCTCGGTGCGCCAGTAGGCGAGGTCGTCCTCGGTCCGGTTCGATGCGGTGCCGGCGTAGTGCAGCAGGGAACGAGCGTGCCCGATCAGGTCGAGGGCGACGTTGCCGAGGGCGACGTCTTCTTCAAGCTCGGGTGCGCGGGAGATCCAGGCGCCGAGCTGCTGGGCCAAAATGAGCGAGTCGTCGCCGAGCCACAGGGCGTATTCCGCCACGTCCGCCGTGGCGACGGACGGGCCCTCAATAAGCTCGGCGTCGAGCGTGGTGACATCGACCGCGACGTGGCCGTGGTCGTCGACGTGGCCGTGGTCGTCGGCGTGGCCGTGGTCGTCGGCGTGGCTGTCGGCATGGCTGTCGGCGTCAGAATTGATGCGTTCACTCACAGGTGCTTCACTCCCTCGCTCTTGGAGTAGTAGCTCGCGTGGCGGTAGTTCTTGCCAGCGGGTGATTCAAAGAAGGCGCCCTTGGCGTCGGGGTCACTCGTGGTGATGGCAGCGGCGGGAACGACCCAGACCGAGACGCCCTCACTGCGGCGGGTGTACAAGTCACGCGCATTGCGCACGGCGAGGGTCTCGTCGGGAGCGTGCAGCGAGCCGACGTGCACGTGGCTGAGGCCGCGGTTGGATCGAACGAACACCTCCCAAAGGGGCCAGATTTCTGCTGCAGAATCACCGGGAGTGGTCATGAGGCTGCCATTTCGAGAGTGGTGGTGAGTGCGTACTGCTTGCGGGCGTAGGCCGCGGCGGCTTCGCGCACCCACTGGCCTTCCTCGTGGGCGTCGCGTCGGCGCTGCAAACGCTGGGCATTGTTCGGGCCACGACCGGCGAGCACCTCGTGGAACTCGGTCCAGTCGATCTCACCGAGATCCCACTGCTGGGTCACCTCGTTGAAGTGCAGGTCGGGGTCGGGCAGGGTGACGCCGAGCACGGCGGCCTGGGGGACGAGCATGTTCACGAAGCGCTGACGGAGGTCGTCGTTGGAGTGCCGCTTGATCTTCCAGGCCATCGACTGCGCCGAGTTGGGCGAGTCGTCATCGGGTGGGCCGAACATCATGAGCGCGGGCCAGTACCAACGGTTGACCGAGTCCTGAGCCATCTCACGCTGCTCCTCGGTGCCGGCCATGAGCTCGAGAAGAATCTCGAAGCCCTGACGCTGGTGAAAGGACTCCTCCTTGCAGATGCGCACCATCGCGCGGCCGTAGGGACCATAGGAGGCCCGGCAGAGCGGCACCTGGTTGCAGATGGCGGCACCGTCGACGAGCCAACCGATCGAGCCCATGTCAGCCCAGGTCGGGGTCGGGTAGTTGAAGATCGAGGAGTATCGCGCCTTGCCGGCGATGAGAGCATCCGTCATGTCGTCGCGGGTGGCACCGAGGGTTTGCGCGGCGGAGTAGAGGTACAGTCCGTGACCGGCTTCGTCCTGCACCTTGGCCATGAGGATGGCCTTGCGCTTGAGACTTGGGGCGCGAGTGATCCAGTTCGACTCGGGCTGCATACCGATGATCTCGGAATGCGCGTGCTGTGAGATCTGGCGCACGAGCGACTTGCGGTACCCCTCGGGCATCCAGTCGCGCGGCTCAATGCGCGAGTCCGCTTCGATCAAGTCGTTGAACTGCTGCTCTTCGACGCTGATAGCGACGGTTGCGCTCGTATCGGGCGTGATGGTGCTTGTCATCATCGGCTCCTGGTCTGCGTTGACTGCGGTGGTCGTGGAGAGTGCGGGCGGCGCTACGGTAATGCGCGTTGAGAATTTTGCGCACTGGTCGGCAATCTATTACCAACCGATCGTTCAGTTAGTATATAGTCACATTATCGGGCGGGCAACCCCCGAGGACATGAGCTTCATCAGCGCAACGCTGATCGCTCACCGCACGGCAACTCAACGAGGAGAACCGAATGACCGAAGCACTGCCCGTCGGCAGCCAGGCCATGATGCAGCGCGACCGGGCATCCGCTTCTCTCGGCATGATCGTGCTCCGTAACGAGCCGGGCCATTCCGTCGTCTCGATGATCGTGCGCGACGATATGCTCAACGGTTTCGATGTGACCCACGGCGGCTTCGTCTTCGCCCTCGCCGACACGGCCTTCGCTATTGCCTGCAACGATTCGCACCACGTCACGCTCGCTGCTGGCGCCGACATCACATTCTTGAAGCCGACAACGAGCGGCCAGAATCTCACCGCGACCGCGATACTGCGCGTGAAAAGCGGCCGGAGCGGCATCTATGACGTACGCGTCACCGTCGATAACGATGTGACGGTGGCCGAATTTCGCGGCCGCAGCCGCACCACCAACCTGTCCGTCCCCGCCCGCAACCACCTCTAGCCCTTCCGGAAGGCATCATGTCAACGCTGACCAAGACCCGTCTGCACGCACCGGCACTCGCGGAACTCGATGCGGCCGAGCGGATGTCCCGCGACGAGATCCGTGCGCTTCAGCTCACGCGCCTTCAGCACACCGTGCGGCACGCCTACGAGAACGTTCCCCTGTATACGCGCAAGTTTGATGCTGCCGGTGTGCACCCCGATGATATTCGCACGCTCGAAGACGTGGCGCTGCTGCCCTTCACGACCAAGGAAGACCTGCGCGTCTCCTATCCGTTCGGCATGTTCGCGGTACCGATGGACCAGGTAGCGCGCATTCACACTTCCTCGGGCACGACCGGGCTGCCGACCGTCGTCGGGTACACCAAGAACGACCTCGCGATTTGGTCTGGCCTGGTGGCCCGCAGCCTACGTGCCTCAGGCGTGCGCCCCGGTATGAAAGTCCACAACGCCTACGGGTATGGCCTGTTCACCGGCGGGCTCGGCGCCCACGCCGGTATTGAAGCGCTCGGCGCCTGCGCCATCCCGATGTCCGGCGGGCAGACCAACAAGCAGGTGCAAATGATCACCGACTTCGAGCCGGACGTCATTCTGTCGACGCCGAGCTATCTGCTCACCATCACCGACGCCATGGTCGCTGCCGGCCTCGATCCGCGCCGTTCCAGCCTCAAGGCCGGTGTGCTCGGAGCTGAGCCGTGGACCAACCAGATGCGCCTCGAACTTGAGGGTCGCCTCGACTTTGATGCGCTCGACATCTATGGCCTCAGTGAAGTCATGGGCCCGGGCGTCGGCAATGAGTGCATCGAGTCGAAAGATGGCCCGCACCTGTGGGAAGACCATTTTCTGCCCGAAATCATCAACGGTGATACCGGCGTCACGCTGCCCGATGGTGAAACTGGCGAGCTCGTCTTCACCTCCCTCACCAAGGAGGCGTTTCCGGTCATCCGTTATCGCACGCGCGACCTGACCCGACTGCTGCCCGGCACCGCCCGGCCGGGTATGCGCCGCATGGAGAAGATCACCGGCCGCAATGACGACATGATCATTCTGCGTGGGGTGAACCTCTTTCCGACCCAGATCGAAGAGATCGTTCTCGGCATTGAGCACCTTTCGCCGCATTTCGTGCTCGAACTGACCCGTCCGTCGCGCATGGACGAGCTGACCGTGCGCATCGAACGGCACGACCACGCCGACGATGCCGCTTCGGCGGCTGCCCGCGCCCTGCTCATCGCCCTGATCAAGGATCGAATCGGTTCGAGTGTCGACGTGCTCATCGTCGAACCGGGCACCCTGGAACGCAGCACCGGCAAGCACAAGCGCGTCTACGACCTGCGCTAGGCGGTCGTAGACGGCACGCCTGCGTGAGAGACTCAGTATCTATGCCTGACGTACATACGCCCAAACGCGGACGCCCCGGTTACGACCAGCGCGCCATTCTCGAAATCGCGGTCACCGCGTTCAACGAGTTCGGCTACGACGCCACGTCTATGGGAGTGCTCGCAACGCGCCTGAGTCTCTCGAAAGCGGCCATTTACCACCACTTTTCCTCCAAGGAAGAAGTGCTACAGCTCGCCCTCGACGAGGCCCTCAACGGCCTCGAGGGCGTGCTGTTGGAACCGGGGGCCTTGACCGGCAGCGCGATTGACCGCCTGGCCTACGTCCTTCGCGGCGGCGTGCACGTACTCACGTCACGCCTGCCATACGTCACCCTGCTTCTGCGTGTGCGCGGAAACACCGACGTTGAACGTCTCGCCCTCACCCGCCGCCGCGCTTTCGACCGCACCGTCTCGGCGCTCGTCGTCGAGGCTCGCGACGAGGGCTCGCTGCGCAGCGACATCGACCCGCGGGTCGTCACGCGTCTGCTCTTCGGCATGGTCAACTCCATTGCCGAGTGGTACCGCCCCGAGGGCACCGAAGATACCGCCCAGCTCGCTAAAGACGTGCTCGCCGTGGCTCTGGACGGTCTTCGCCGCCGCTGACGTCGGGTGGCCTTTGATCGTGCTCCGGCACCCGCGGTGGTCTCGGCAGGCTCGACGAACGGCGTTGCTGGTTAACGCAAGAAAGCCACCCCGTGAGGGATGGCTTTCCTGTTTGTTGCGACGTTAAGTCCGGCGGTGTCTTACTCTCCCACAGGGTCCCCCCTGCAGTACCATCAGCGCTGAGAGTCTTAGCTTCCGGGTTCGGAATGTG
>NZ_JAJAYI010000073.1 GCF_026786305.1 Cryobacterium sp. | reverse complement strand
GTGCTTGCGGGCGTGTTTGTGCCATCCGTGCGGGCGTGGGGCGGGCCGGGCGCGGGCGAAGTTGGGCTCAAGGCGGGCCCCTATGCCCGGGCCGGCGTGCCCGCCCTCGGCGGGCACGCGCACTCGCGCGATACGCACTCCGGGGCCACGATTGCACGCACCCCCGACGGCTGGGTGCTGTTGAATCGGCGGGTGAGAGTAATCATCGATGACGACGGACTCCTCAGTTCGGTCTACGACCGCTATGCCGACCGTGAGGTCGTGCCGGCGGGCGCCCGGGCCAACCTGCTCACGCTGCACCGAGACACCCCGACCCAGTGGGATGCCTGGGACATCGACACCCAGCATGCACGCTCTTTCGAGACGCTGACTCACGCCGAGTCGGTCGAGAAGCTCGCGCTCGATGCACTGCCACTCGGTCAGGTGGGCGTGCGGATCACCCGAAAATTCGGCTCCTCTCAAGTCACCGAGGACGTCACTCTCGCGGGCGAGTCGAGCACCATCGACCTCACGTTCAGTATCGACTGGCACGAACGGCAGAAGCTGCTGCGGCTGAACTTCGCGCTCGACCTGCCGGCGGACCGGGCCGCCTCCGAAATTCAATTCGGACATATATTCCGTCCCACCCATGCAAACACCTCGTGGGATTCGGCCCGCTTCGAAACCGTCGCCCACCGCTGGGTGCACGTCGGTGAGCCGGGCTTCGGAGTCGCCGTCGCGAACGATTCCACCTATGGCCACTCCATTACCCGCACCGATTTTGCGGCTCCGGCGACCAATGGCGGCGCAACTACAGCGCGCGTCGGCACCACCGTATCGCTGTCCCTGCTGCGCGCGCCGCTCTATCCTGACCCGACTGCCGACCAGGGGCGGCACGAACTGAGGGTGGCGCTCCGCGTCGGAGCGAGTATTCCCGATGCGGTGTCTGAGGGCTATCGACTGAACCTGCCCCTGCACACCATAACGGGCGTCGGCGCAACGCAGATCGAACCGCTGTTCACAGTGAACAATGCGGCGGTCGTGATCGAGGCGGTCAAGCTCGCCGAAGACGGCAGTGGAGACACAATCGTTCGTCTCTACGAGGCGCACGGAACACGGGCTCGGGCTCGGGTCGACCGCTCGTTCCCGGCTGCCGAGGCCTATGAGACCGACCTACTCGAGCGGCCCCTCTCCCAGACCGCGATCATTGCCGCTGACGGCGCAGCCCTCACACTGGAGATGCGCCCCTTTCAACTGGTGACGCTGCGATATGGCAGAGGCTGACCATTTCGATTGACGAGCGGGTCAAACGAGCAGCTGGTGCTTGGCCAGGTCGCGGTACAGCGGCGTCGATACGACGAGCTCGGAGTGCGTTCCGACGCCGACGACCTGGCCGTGGTCGAGTACCACGATCTGGTCGGAATCCACCACGGTCGACAGCCGGTGCGCGATCACGATGAGCGTGCGGTCGGCCGCGACGGCATCGATGGCCTCCCGCATCATCTGCTCGTTCTTGCCGTCGAGGCTCGACGTCGACTCGTCGAGCAACAGAATCGGCGGGGCCGCGAGCAGCGCCCGTGCTATCGCCAGCCGCTGTCGTTCACCGCCGGAGAGTTTCACGCCCGATTCGCCGACCGCCGCACCGAGCCCGGACGGGTCGCGGTCGAGCACCTCGCCGAGGTTGACCGCGTGTAGCACAGCGATGCACTCGTCGTCGGTGGCATCCGGCGTCGCGAGGGTGAGGTTGTCGCGCAACGACCCGGCGAGCACCGGGGCGTCCTGTTCGACGTAACCGATCTGAGCGCGCAGCGCGGTGCGATCCAGGGAGCGGATGTCCAACCCGCCGAGTCGCACGGTGCCAGCCGAGACGTCGTAGAACCGTTCGATCAGGGCGAGAATGGTGCTCTTGCCGGCGCCGCTCGGCCCGACGAGCGCCGTACGCAGCCCGCGTGGAGCGTTGAAGGAGACGCCGGTGAGCACCGGGCGCGGTTCCGCGTGATCGGTGGGGTCGGCCGCACTGGCGTCGGCCTCCGCTTCGGCATGCACCTCGATCGGTGCGACCAGGTAGCCGAAGTGCACGTTTTCGAAGCTGATCGCAGCGGCCTCGGGGTTGACCTTCTCGTTCGCCGCTCCGACCGTCATGGCGAGCGGGGCGATGTCGCGGTCGAACTGGTCCTCGGCGGGCAGGTCGATGATCTCCTGGATGCGGCCGAGCGCTCCGAGCGCCGAGTTGACCGAGGTGATCGCGCCAAAGAACTGGCCGAGCGGCATGATCATCATGAACAAGAACAGAATAAACGCGACCAGGTTGGCCACGGTGATGGCGTCACTCGCGACGCGAAAACCACCGACACCGAGCACAACGAGGAACGACACCTGCATAGCGATGCCGGCGATCGGCACGACGAGGGCGCTGATCTTGGCGACCTTGATGCCCATACGCCAGGCACCACGGGCGTCTTCTTCAATCACGGTGACTTCGCGTTCGGTCGCGTTAGAGGCACGCACGGTGCGAATGGCGCTGATGGCACGCTCGACGCTCGCGGCGAGGTCGCCGACCTTCGCCTGAGCGGCCTGGCTCGCGGTACGGATGCGTCGCGACAACAGGGTGACAGTGACCACCGACACCGCGATCACGAGCACGGTCAGGCCGAGCAGCACCGGGTCGATGATGAGCATCGCCACAAGCGCGCCGATGAAGGTGAGCGACCCACCGATTGCCTCGACCAGGCCTTGAGTGAGCACCGCGCGCAGAAGGGTGGTGTCGCTGCCGACCCGGGAGACGAGGTCTCCCGTGCGGCGGGAGTCGAACTCGCTGATCGGCAGGCGCAGTAGGCGCCCGACCAGTTTGCGACGGCTTGAAAGCACGACGCCCTCGCCGGTGCGCTGCAACAGATAGTGCTGGTATCCGCTGATCAAACCCGAAATCACCACGAGGGTGACGAGCAGGCCAACGAGCGAGCCGAGCGGGTTGCCCGCCTGCACGATCGTGATGACCTGGCTCACGAGCAGCGGCTGGGCCAGGCTCGCGGCGGCGCCGAGCACGCTCAATACGATGACGACGCTGAGCACCTTCTTGTGCTCGAACAGGTAGGGCAGCAGCTGGCTGAACTTCGCGCGTGGCCCGGTGGGGGCGGGGCGGCCGCGTCGGCCGCGCGGCGGCTTCATAGCGGTCGGGGAAGCGGATGGAGCGGGGGTTTCGGGCGCACGGGTAGCGGTAGTCACCCCTGAATCTTAACCGTCGAAGATGCGAACCCCAATGTCACCGGTGCGGTCTAGAGTGGGGAACTGTGCCAGAGCCTGTCATCGTCGCCCAGAATCTCGTCAAGAGATACCAAGATTTCGTCGCCGTCGACGGTATCAGTTTCGAGGTGGCGCCGGGGGAGTCCTTTGGGCTGCTCGGCCCCAACGGGGCAGGAAAATCCACGACGATGCGCATGATCGGCGCAGTCTCCACCCGCACGAGTGGCAAACTGAGCGTGCTCGGCCTCGACCCCAACGGGTACGGTCCGGAGATTCGCTCCCAGCTCGGCGTGGTGCCGCAGGAGAACAACCTCGACATGGAACTCAGGGTGCGGGAGAATCTGATGGTCTACGGGCGCTACTTCGGGCTGCCGCACGCCCGAGTGGCCCGCCGCGCCGATGAGTTGCTCGAGTTCGCCCAGCTCGAAGACAAGGCCACCGCGAAGGTCGACGACCTCTCCGGCGGCATGAAACGCCGCCTCACCATCGCCAGGGCACTCATCAACGACCTGCGCATGCTGCTGCTCGATGAGCCAACGACCGGCCTCGACCCGCAGGCGCGCCACATTCTCTGGGACCGCCTGTTTCGTCTCAAGGAGCAGGGCACGACCCTGCTGGTCACCACCCATTACATGGACGAAGCCGAACAGCTCTGCGACCGCCTCGTCGTCGTCGACAAGGGCCGAATCATGGCTGAGGGCTCTCCGGCTGACCTTATTCGCCGCTATTCCTCGCGCGAGGTGCTCGAGGTGCGCTTCGGCTCCACCCAGAACGCCGAGGTCGCCGGTCGCATTCAAGGCTTCGGCGAACGGGTCGACGTGCTGCCCGACCGCATTTTGGTCTACAGCGATAGCGGCGAGAATGAATTAGAGCGGATGACCGCGGCCGGCCTCCGCCCGATCACCAGCCTCGTGCGCCGCTCCAGCCTCGAAGACGTCTTTCTGCGTCTCACCGGCAGGAACCTGATCGAATGAGCGGCACATCGTGAGCGCGAATGATGTGGGCCGCGCCAGGGATGCGGGGGCCGCGAGCGACAGCATCCGTTTAGAGACGCTCGCCGCAGCCGTCGCGGCAGCGGCGCGCACCCGGCGTTACGGCTCCTGGTACGTGGCGGAGCACCGGTTTCGGGTCATGCGGTCGTACGCGCAGACCGTGCTGTTCACCGCAATCGGCAGCCCGCTCGTCTATCTCTACGCGATGGGTGTTGGCCTGGCCAGCCTTGTCGACGGCAACCTCGGCGACAACGCCGTCAACGGGGTGAGCTACCTCACGTTCCTGGCTCCGGCACTGCTCGCGAGCAGCGCGATCGCGGTCGCCTCAGAGGAGTTCACCTACCCGATCATGCTCGGTTTCAAATGGAACCCGACCTTCTTCGGCATGAACGCGACCTCCATCCAGCCGGGCCAGATCATCAACGGAATCGTCATCTCGGTCGCGGCCCGCATGCTGCTCACCTGCACCATCTACTACGTCTTCATGCTGGTCTTCGGGGCGGTGCCCGGGGCGCTCGGTGTGGTCGCCGTATTGGTGGCGCTACTCACCGGCCTCGCCTTCGGCGTACTCGTGATGGCCTACACGATTACCCTCAAAGACGACACCGGCCAGCTCGCTATGATGCAGCGCTTCGTGATCCTGCCGATGACCCTGTTCTCGGGCACGTTTTTTCCGCTCGATCTGTTGCCGCCCTACCTGCAGTGGATCGGCTGGATCTCACCGCTCTGGCATGGCACTGAGCTCTCCCGCGTCTTCGCCTATGGCATGACGGAGCCGATCTGGCTGAGCCTCGTGCACGTGCTCTATCTGGCGGCACTGTTGGCCATCGGCTGGGTCTGGGCCCGCCGCCTCACGGTCAGAAGGCTCAACAAATGACCCGGCCGCACCTGTCTCCGTCGACGCTCGCGGCAGGCGCTGGCCGGCCGCGACTGTTCGGCAGCCTGTATGCCGGCAACGCGCGCAGCGTGATGGCGCGCGGCTGGCGGGCGACGCGCAGCACCAACGCGCTCGTTGTGCTCAGCGGATTCGTTGAGCCCATCTTCTACCTGCTGTCGATGGGTCTCGGCCTCGGAACGCTGATCGGGCAGGTGCAGACCGTCGAGGGCGCCAGCGTGCCCTACGCGGCGTTCATCGCACCAGCCCTGCTCGCCGTGGCCGCCATGAACGGCGCGATCTACGACTCCACCTGGAACGTATTCTTCAAAATGCAGTTCGCCAAACTCTACGAGGGAATGCTGGCGACCTCGCTCGGCCCGCTCGACGTGGCACTCGGCGAGATTTCCCTCGCCCTGCTTCGCGGCCTGCTCTACGCGACCGGATTCATGCTCGTCATGCAGGCGCTCGGTCTCAACCTGTCGTGGTGGGCGCTGCTCGCCCTGCCCGCGGTGTTGCTCGTCGCGTTCGGCTTCGCGAGTGTTGGCATGGCGGTCACGAGCTACATGAAGACCTTCCAACAGATGGACTGGATCAACTTTGTGCTGCTGCCGATGTTCCTATTCTCGGCGACGTTCTACCCGCTGAGTGTCTACCCGCAGGGCATTCAGTATGTGATCCAGGCGCTGCCGCTCTGGCACGGTGTTGAGCTCGTGCGCGGCCTGACCACCGGTCAGGTCGACCCCGGTCTGCTCTGGCACGTGCTCTACTACGTCGCGATGATCGCGATCGGCTTGTTCTTCACCACTCGCCGCCTCAAAGCCCTCTTCCTCAACTGAAACGCTCCCCTTCGCGGGGCGAGAGGGGCGCGGATTTTGACGCAGCGACAACCTGCCGGTGCAGGTCGAGGTCCTTCGTTTCGCGGCTCAGGATCAGCGCGATCAGGGTGATGACGGCCATCACCGAGAGGTAGATGCCGCCCCGAAGGGGCTGCTCTCGCCGAGCGTCCGCAGCCGGAGGGCGATGAACGCGTCAATGGCAGCACCAAGAATCGAGCTCATGTTATTGGTGAAGGCCGAGCCGGTGCAGCGCACGCGCGTCGGGAACAGCTCCGGTAGCAGTGCGCCCTTCGGGCCGAACGTCATTCCCTGAGCGAGAAAAAATGTTGCGTAGACGAGCCATCCGTTCAGCCCAGGCGACGCCGCGGCACCTAAAATTACACGATGTGCTCGCGCAGCTGCCGCAGTAGCAACGCGGTGGCCAGGGCGGCGGAGGCCGCTTCCGCGCCTTTGTCCTCTGTCGAACCGGGCAGGCCGGCCCGGTCGAGGCCCTGCTGCTCGTCGTCGAGAGTCAGTACGCCGAAGCCCACGGGCTTGCCGGTGTCGAGCGCGACGCGGGTGAGGCCATCCGTTGCCGCATTCGACACGAAATCGAAGTGGGGGGTGCCGCCGCGAATGATCACGCCGAGGGCGACGACCGCGTCGGCCTCGTTTTCGAGAGCGGCCTTGCAGACGACGGGGAGTTCGAAACTGCCCGGCACCCGCACGAGCGAGAACTCGGCGTTGCTCGCTTCGAGCACCCGGGTGGCGCCGGCGATGAGACCGTCGGTGATCGCGTCGTGCCACTGCCCGGCCACAATGACGACGCGCAAACCGCGCCCGTCAACACTGATTGCGGGACCTGTTCCGGCCATTAGGCGATTCCGTTCATGATTTCGGTGTTCGTGATGTGGTGACCCATGCGGTCACGCTTGGTGGCGAGGTACTCCTCGTTGAATTCGCCGATTCCGACAACGAGCGGCACCCGCTCGGTCACGGCTACGCCGTGCAACTCGAGCTGACGCACCTTCTCCGGGTTGTTGGTGAGCAGCCGCACCGAATTCAACCCCAGATCGTGCAGGATGCTGGTGGCCGCGCCGTAATCGCGGCTGTCGATCGGCAGCCCGAGCGCGATGTTCGCGTCAAGGGTGTCAAGGCCATCCTCCTGCAGCGCGTAGGCACGCAGCTTGTTGACCAGGCCGATTCCGCGCCCCTCCTGGCCGCGCAGGTAGACAACCACACCGCCCTCCTCTTGGATGATGTCGAGCGAGGCGTCGAGCTGCGGTCCGCACTCGCATTTGAGCGAGCCGAAGGCTTCGCCGGTGAGGCACTCGGAGTGCACCCGCACGATGGCGCCGTCGACCGGGGTTCCCGCCACGAATGCCACGTGGTCGGCACCGGTAGAGCGGTCCCGATAGGCGCGCACGCGGAAGGCGCCGTGCCGGGTGGGCACCGTGGTTTCCACCTCGAAGTCGACCCGCGGCGCCTCGACGACTGGGGCGATAGTCGGCAGATCTTCGTCGGGGTGAACCTCGTCGAGGTAGCTGATCAGGTCTTTGATCGTGATGACGAGCAAGCCCTCGCGCGCGCCGAGTTCGAGCAGGCCGGGTAGGCGCATCATCTCGCCATCCTCGGCGACGATCTCGGCGATCGCGGCGACCGGAACCAGGCCGGCCAGTTTCATCAGGTCCACGCCGGCTTCAGTGTGGCCGCCGCGCTCTCGCACGCCGCCGTCGCGGGCGCGCAGCGGCAGAATGTGGCCGGGACGGTGCAGGCTCGCCGGTGCCGATGCAGGGTCGGCGAGCACCCGCAGGGTGTGGGCGCGATCGGCGGCGCTGATGCCGGTCGACAGGCGGTCGGCGGCGTCGACGCTCACCGTGTAGTTGGTGCCGAGGGGGTCTTCATTGTTCGCGACCATCACGGGCAGGTCGAGCTGGTCGGCGATCTCGTTGGTCATCGGCGCGCAGATGAAACCGGAGGAGAAGCGCACGGTCCAGGCGATCCACTCCGCAGTGGCGAGCTGGGCAGAGATGATGACGTCGCCCTCGTTTTCGCGGCCCTCGTCGTCGGCGACAATGACCGGTCGGCCGAGGCGGAGGGCGTCCAGAGCGGAGGGAATATCGGCGAGGCTCATGATGCGCTCCTTGATACGGTTGCGTGCTGGGAATCGGGGGTTGCCGCGGCGGCGGCGACGGCCAGCATGCGCTCGACGTGGCGGGCCAGAATATCGGTCTCGATGTTGACCCGTTCGCCGACCTTGCGCTCGCCGAGGGTGGTGGCGGCGAGTGTCTCGGGAATGAGCGACACCTCGAACCACTGGCTCGCGTCGGTGGCCGGGCTGATATTGCTCACGGTGAGGGAGACGCCGTCGATGGCGATCGAGCCCTTACCGACGACGAGCGGCGCGAGTTCGGCGCTCAGGCTGAACCGCAGCACCCGCCAGGCCTCGCCGGGGATGACCGCGAGCACGGTGCTCGTGCCGTCGATGTGGCCCTGCACGATGTGGCCGCCGAGGCGTCCGCCGACAAGCGCGGCGCGCTCGAGGTTGACCGGGGAGCCGACGCGGGCGTCAGACAGCGTGGACATGAGCAGGGTCTGCGCCATGACGTCGGCGGTGAAGGTATCGGGGGTGCGCTCCACCACGGTGAGGCAGACACCGGCCACGGCGATGGAGTCGCCGTGGCCGGTGCCCAGGACCACGAGCGGGCCGCGGATGGTGAGGCGGGCGGCATCCGCTGTCAGATCGATGCGCTCGATCTGGCCGAGCTCCTCGATGATTCCGGTGAACATAGGGTTCCTTAGATTGTGAGAGGCCGGGCGACGATGAGCACATCGTCGCCGAGCCGGTCGAGGGATTGAAAAGAGAGACGGCGCTGCTCGCCGATTGCGGTCACGCCGATGTCCTCAAGGGCCACTCGGGGCCCACCGATCAACGTCGGCGCGAGGTAGATGAGGTATTCGTCGACCAGCCCGGCGGCGACAAAGGCGCTCGCCACGGTCGGTCCGCCCTCGATGAAGACGCTGCGCAGGCCCCGGCCGTGCAGGTCTGCCAGCAGGCCGGGCAGATCGAGACCGTCGAAAAACAGTGGCTTCTGCGGGTGCGCGAACAGGGCAGCGGATGCCGGCAACTCACGTCGGCCGACCACCACGGGCACGGGCTGCCGGGTGAGCAGCCCGCCATCGGCACGGCGTGCGGTCAGCGCCGGGTCGTCGGTGAGCACGGTGCCGGTACCGACCAGGATCGTGTCGCAGGCGGCGCGACGCCGATGCACGTCGAGGCGGGCTGCGGCGCCGGTGATCCAGCGGCTGGAGCCGTCGGCCGCGGCCGCGCGGCCGTCGAGACTCGATGCCGACTTGAGCGTCACGAACGGGCGGCTGAGGCGAGCGGCGACGAGCCAGTCGCCGAGAAATGCCTCGCCCTCATCGGCGAGCACGCCGCCCTGCACCTCGATACCAGCGCCGCGCAGCCGCGCGGCCCCGCCGCAGGAGTGCTCGCCGGGGTCGGTCACGGAGTACACGACGCGTGTGACGCCAGCCTCGATCAGGGCAACAACGCACGGACCGGTCCGGCCGATATGGTTGCACGGTTCGAGCGTGACGACGGCGGTGCCGCCGCGGGCGGCGCCCGGGTCGAGCTTCGACAGGGCATCGACCTCGGCGTGCGCCGTTCCGGCACCTCGATGCCAGCCTTCGGCGAGGCTGTCGCCCGCCGTATTCAAGATGACGCAGCCGACTCGCGGATTCACACCGGTAGCCGGGCCTCGGGCAGCGAGTTCCAGAGCGCGGCGCATGGCGCTGTGCAGAGCCGGGCCCTGCACACCCGTGTCGAGGTCGGCGTTCGTGGTCATCCCGCTCTCATCCGTCTCGGACGAGCTCCGGGGTATGGGTGTGCGCATCCACGCAAAATCCCGTCGGTTGACCGTAGGGACCAATCGACTCGTGCGCCTCTCGTCCGGACTCTAACCGTCGGTGCTGGAGTTTCACCAGCTCAACCGTTTGGCCCCTCAAAAATTCTCAAGGGGCTAACGGGTCGCGGACTCTCACCGCCGGTTCGGAATTACACCGACCCCGGAGCACGTGTACTACAAGTTCTTCTTCTATTTATAGTGCAACAGCCTGTGCGTCGTGCTATTCCCGCTGAAAATGGCCGGAGTGGTCACGGGGCCGGGGAAGCTTCGACCAGGGCGCGGGCGGTGCTCTCATCGACGAACAGGTCAGTGATGAGCTTTGCGGCGAGCGCACCGCGCAGGCTGGCCAGCTTGGAGCGGCCGGCCACGACGCAGATGCGGCGGGGGGTGCGGCGCAGAACGGTGAAGTCCGGGCCGGTAGAGCGTTCGTTCAGCGCGATGCCGTCGGAGGAGCCGTCGGCGCGATAGAACACGGTTGCCACGTCGCCGACCACGCCGGCCGCGCCCAGGGCGTCGAATTCCGCCTGCTCGAGGTAGCCGCCGGCGTAGACGCGGCTGATCACGCCGGAGAAGGGGGACCCGAGGCCGAACAGGGCGATGTCCATGATGGCTTGCTTGTCGAGCAGGCGGCTGACGCTGCGCTCCCGCCACAGCGCCTGCTTGGTTGCGGGGTCGTCGAAGAAAGCGGGCACCGGAAACTGCTGTACGTGCGCGCCGAAGGCCGTACCGAAGCGGCCGAGAATCTCACTCGCGTAACCGAGACCGGTCGTGCGCATGTTTCCGGCACCGTTGAGCTGCACGATCTGCGAGTTGTGCGTTTGCTTCGGGGTCACGTGCCGGCTGATTACGTTCATGGTGGAACCCCAAGCGATTCCCATGGTCATGTTGGAGTCGAAGTATTGACCGAGAATTCGTGCAACCGAGAGCGCCACGCGCTCGAGCCGATCGACGTCGCTCGCACTGTCGGGAACCGGCACGACGTGCGCGGTGATTTCAAACCGAGCGCCGATCTGCTGCTCGAGGTGACTCGGAGCGTCCAGTGGTGACTTGATCTGAATGTCGACCAAACCGGTCGCGCGCGCGTGGCTGAGCAGGCGGGAAACCGAGGAACGGGAGGTGTGCAGCTCGTGGGCGATGGCATCCATCGTGAGGTCCTGCATGTAATACAGGTGCGCCGCGGTGAGGGCGTCGCGGCTGCGCTCGGACTGCACGGGATCAGTATCGAAGGTCACAACGGCTCCTTGCACGTATGTTCAATCCAGTTGAGAAATTGTGTCGGACTGTCAGAATGAATCTATTCATATGGCGTGCCCCGCGCAAATTGAAACGGGGCAAGCCCCGAGACAGAGGTGACAACAGTGTCGTTCTTAAACTCACAGACTTCGTCCGCGATCTCCGAACGCCCCCGCGCCCAAGTGCTCATCATTGGCGCCGGCATCAACGGCATCGCCACCTTCCGCGATCTCGCCCTGCAGGGCGTCGACGTGGTCATCGTCGAGAAGAACGATTATGTCTCCGGTGCCTCGTCGGCCAGCTCGCACATGATCCACGGCGGGGTGCGCTACCTAGAAAACGGCGAGTTTCGTCTGGTCAAGGAATCGGTGACGGAGCGGAACGGCCTGCTCAAGATCGCGCCGCACTACGTCAAGCCGCTAAAGACGACCATTCCCATCTTTTCCACTTTTTCCGGCGTGATGGCCGCGCCGCTGCGGTTTCTTACCCATAAGCAGGGGGCCAAACACGTTGAGCGCGGCGCCATGCTCATCAAAATCGGCATGATGATCTACGACTCTTTCTCCCGCGACGGTGGAACGGTGCCCCGCCACGAGTTCAAGGGCCGCACGAAAGCGCTCGCAGCCTTGCCCTTGCTGAACCCCGGCCTCAAGTACACGGCCACCTATTACGACGCCGCCATGGACGACCCCGAGCGCCTCGCCCTGGACGTGCTGCATGACGGCCTCGACGCCGGCCCGCACGCCCGCGCCGCGAACTACGTCGAAGCCGCCGGCATGAACGAGCACGGCGTACTCCTCCGCAACACGATTACCGGCGAAGAATTTACCTTCCAAGCAGATGTCGTCGTCAACACGAGCGGGCCGTGGACCGACCTGACCAATAACGCTCTCGGCCAGCCGAGCCGGTTCATGGGCGGCACCAAGGGCTCCCACGTCGTGCTCGATAACCCGGAACTGCTCGCGGCGACCGGTGGCGGCGAGATTTTCTTCGAGCACGAAGACGGCCGCATCGTGCTGATTTACCCGCTCAAGGGCCGCGTTCTGGTCGGTACCACCGACCTCGAGCACGACATGACCCAACCGGTCCGCTGCACCGAAGACGAGATCGATTATTTCATTGATCTCGTCGCGCACGTTTTCCCAACCGTCCCGGTCAACCGATCGCACATCGTGTTCCGCTTTTCCGGCGTGCGCCCGCTGCCGCGCCACGACGATGAAGCTCCCGGTTTCGTCTCCCGCGATTACCGCATCGAGTCGCGTCCGTTGCCCCGCACGGGCGCCGCCGACGGAACCCTGCTCAGCCTGGTCGGTGGCAAGTGGACCACCTTCCGCGCCCTCGCCGAAAACCTGAGCACCGACATTATGAAATTGCTCGGCCTGCCACGCACCGTCTCCACCGAGGGCCGCGCCATCGGCGGTGGGCGCGACTTTCCCGCCACGGAGGCCGCCCACCTCGTCTGGGTCACCGCGCACGGCGATGAGGTCGGCACCGATCGCGCCGCAGCCCTGCTCTCCCGCTACGGTACTAGGGCGAGCGAGGTCATTAAGTTTCTGACCGATCCGACCGGTTCAGCAGATGCCCCCCTCCAGCACAACCCCGCCTACACCCGCCGCGAGATCGAATTTCTGGCCTCGACGGAGAGCGTTGTGCGCTTGATGGACGTGCTCCTGCGCCGCACCAGTATGGCCTTCGTCGGCGCCGTGACCACCCCGCTGATCGAGGAACTCGCGCTCGTCGTCGCCCCCGTTCTTGGCTGGGACGCCGGGCGCCGGGCTGAGGAGATTGAGCTGGCTCGCGGCCTCCTGATCGACGTCCACGGGGTCGACCTGGCACCCGTCAGTTAGGCCGCCCCTCTCGTCGCGCAGGCGCTGCGCCCGGGCCAGCGATCGCCGGTAATCTGCACAAACGTGCAGTGAAAACCGTCCGGAGCCGACCCGGGCGCCGATACGTTTTAGACGTGATGCACGACCGCCGCACGTGACAACTAGGTCAGTCGGTGGATAGCAGTACCCCATCAGAAAGGTCAATGTGGACAATCTCGGTGTCGTCTTTATGTCAGAGGTCGTGGGAACGGCCATCCTCTTGCTCCTCGGTTGCGGCGTGGTCGCCAACGTCGCACTCGCCAAGAACAAGGGCTTGGGCGGCGGCTTTCTCATGGTCACGATCGGTTGGGGCCTTGCGGTGTATGCCGGTGTGATCGCCGCCTACAACTCGGGCGCTCACCTCAACCCTGCGGTCACCCTCGGCCTCGTCGCCAGTGGCGTTACCGAATTCGGGTCTGGCGTGCCGGTCAATCTGATCTCGATCCTCACCTACATCGCCGGTCAGATGCTCGGTGCAATTCTTGGTGCCGTCGTTGTGTGGCTGGCCTACAAGCAGCACTTCGACCAGGAGCCCGACGCGGCCAACAAACTCGGTGTGTTCTCCACCGGCCCGGCTATCCGGTCTTACGGCTGGAACCTCGTAACCGAGATCATCGGCACCTTCGTACTCGTCTTCGTCGTCATCAGCTTCGGCCGTAATGGTGACGGTGGCGGGCTCGCCGCGCTCGGTGCCCTGCCGGTGGCCCTGCTCGTGATCGCGATCGGCGCCTCCCTCGGCGGGCCGACCGGTTACGCCATCAACCCGGCCCGTGACCTCGGACCGCGTATCGCGCACTTCCTGCTCCCGATCAAGGGCAAGGGTTCGAGCGACTGGTCCTACTCGTGGGTGCCGGTCGTTGGCCCGATCATCGGCGGCGTGCTCGCCGGTGCCTCGTCGGGTCTACTGCTGCCCATCCTGGGCTAAGGTCGCCGACGTATTCTGCAGCATCCGCTGATATCTGAATTCTCACCTGGAACAACAAAGGAGTTACACATGGCCAAGTACGTTCTCGCCATCGACCAGGGAACCACGAGCTCCCGCGCGATCATCTTCGACAAGGCCGGGTCGATCATTTCGATCGGTCAGCTTGAGCACGAACAGATTCTGCCGCAGGCCGGCTGGGTCGAGCATGACCCGAAAGAAATCTGGGACAACACCCGTGAGGCCATCGGCCAGGCACTGTCGAAGGCGAACATCACCCGCCACGACATCGAAGCCGTCGGCATCACCAACCAGCGTGAAACCGCTGTCGTCTGGGATAAAAACACCGGCGTACCCGTTTACAACGCCATCGTCTGGCAGGACACCCGCACCCAGGACATCGTCGACCGTCTCGCCGCTGACGGCGGCGTCGAACGGTTCAAAGCCAAGGTCGGCCTTCCCCTGGCCACCTACTTCTCCGGCACCAAGATTGTCTGGATCCTTGAAAACGTCGAGGGAGCACGCGAGAAAGCGGATGCCGGCGACCTGTTGTTCGGCACCACCGACTCGTGGGTTCTGTGGAACCTGACCGGTGGCACCGAGGGAGGCGTACACGCGACCGACGTCACCAACGCGAGCCGCACCATGTTCATGGACCTCAAAACCCTGCAGTGGGACGACGAGATCCTCGCCATCTTCGACGTGCCCAAATCGATGCTGCCCGAGATCAAGTCGTCCTCTGAGGTCTACGGCACCGCAAGCGGGCACAGCCTGCTGCGCGAGGTACCGATCGCCGGCATCCTCGGTGACCAGCAGGCGGCGACGTTCGGCCAGGCCGCGTTCGGCCAGGGTGAAGCGAAGAACACCTACGGCACCGGAAACTTTCTGATCTTCAACACCGGAACCGAGATCATCCACTCAAAGAACGGCTTGCTCACCACGGTGGGTTACAAGCTCGGCGATGCACCCGTGCATTACGCGCTCGAGGGCTCGATCGCTGTTACCGGCTCGCTCGTACAGTGGATGCGTGACCAGCTCGGCATCATCAATAACGCCTCCGAGATCGAAGACCTGGCCAAGACGGTCAAGGACAACGGCGGGGCGTACTTCGTGCCGGCGTTCTCCGGGCTGTTCGCACCGTACTGGCGGTCAGACGCCCGCGGCGCGCTCGTCGGCCTCACCCGCTACGTGAACAAGGGCCACATTGCCCGAGCGGCGCTCGAGGCCATCGCCTATCAGACCCGCGAGGTGCTCGACGCGGTCAACGCTGACTCCGGAGTGCCATTGACCGAGCTGAAGGTCGACGGCGGTGCCACCGTGAACGATCTGCTCATGCAATTCCAGGCCGATATCATCGGCGTGCCCGTCGTGCGTCCGGTCGTCGCCGAGACCACCGCGTTGGGTGCCGCATACGCGGCCGGCCTCGCCGTGGGCTTCTGGAGCGGTCTGGACGACCTGCGCTCGAACTGGCAGGAAGACTCCCGCTGGGAGCCCGCCATGGACCCGGAGGACGCGGCACGTCTGCTGCGCAACTGGAAGAAGGCCGTCACAAAGACCCTCGACTGGGTAGACGACGACGTTCTCTAACCCTCGCCCGCAAAGCGCGCGAGTACAAGAAGTGCCCGTATGGCAGGTCCATACCGGCACTTCTTGTGCTCGCACGTTACTTTGTCAGCAGAGGGGGAAGTGCTTTTAAGGATTCGATACGGAGAATTCCTCGTTGGGTGGCTTCGATTTCGTCAACTTGTGCAGGCGATGCCGCGGCTCGGTTGAGCCAGACCCCCATCAGCCCCGCAGCGGCAGCGCCCAGGGCATCCGTGCGGAGTCGATCTCCGACGTAAACCGCTGTCTCCACGGGCACGTCGAACAGCGCGCAGGCGTGCCGGAAGATGCGCGCGTCGGGCTTGGCAACACCGAGCGCGCCCGACGTGATGACATGTTCGAACCGGTCCGTCAGGCCGACACGTCGCATCTTCTCGCCCTGAAACACCGGGTCGCCGTTCGTGATGAGGCCAAAGCGCACCCCGGGAATCAGCTCGGCCAGCGCATCGAAGCACGGGAGCGCATCGTCGTGCAGCCGCCAACTGGTCCGGTAGCTCTCGAAGTACACGTCGAACCAGGAATCCGCCTCGGCGTCGGTCAGCGTCATGTCATACGACGCCGCGAAATCCTGGGCGCGAGCGCGGCGCTGGCCGGCAAAGTCCAGGACGCCGGCGAGGTAGGAGTGGTAATGCTCCTCCTCGAGCGCATCCCAGAGCGCGGGCGCGGCTACCGGGTCGCCGGTCGCGAATGCGCCGCCGACCCGGTCGAGGTGCAGCAGAATGCCCGCGGCGGCCGCGGCCCGGTGCGCAAACAGGGTGTCGTCGAGATCAAACAGCACCACCCGTGGAGCGGTCACCGGGCGAGCGCCGCGGCCGGCCAGCAGGGCTGGGGGTTGCGGTCGTCTCCGGCGGCCAGGTGGCCCTGCCAGGACTCCGGATAGCTTCCGTCCCGATACGCGGCGACGGATTGTGATACCCCGGCATATCGAAAGCCCGACTTCCACGCCGCTCGAGCCGACGCGACATTGCCGAGGAGGCATTCCCAGTGGAGAACATCGATGGTCCCGGTGGAGAACGCCCAATCGGCGACCAGCCGCTGGGCCTCGGGAATGAGCCCGCGGCCACGGTGGGGGGCGCCCAGCCAGAATCCGATTGACCCCACCCGGTGCACGGATGCTTTCGCCGTGGCGGATTCCCCGGCCAGCCGTAGCCCAATCACGCCCAAAAGCTCCGATCCACCCGGTTCCCGCACCGCCCAGGTGTATTCCCGATCCGTCATCCACCCGTCGGGAACAAACTCGTCGAGGAAACCCTCGGCGTGTTTGCGATCGTAAGGCCACGGAACGGTCAAATAGCGCTCAAAGATCGGATCCTGGCAGTACTCAAGGATCCGGTCCGTGTCGCTGGCTGCGGGCTGATTGAGCAGAACCACCGGGGAGGCGAGCGCGAAGGCACGCATCAGCGGCGCGGCAGGAAGCCGGCCCGGTCGTAGACGGTGGCCAGAGTCTCGTTTGCCACCGCGTCGGCGCGGGCCGCGTTCGAGGCCAGCAGACGATCCAGCTCGGCCGGGTCACCGAGCAGTTCGGCGACGCGCGCACGGATCGGATCAAACGTTCCCAGCACGACCTCGACGAGGCCCTTCTTCAGGTCACCGTAGCCGCGCCCCGCGTACTCGTTTTCGAGCGACTCGATCGAGCGCGACGCGAGAACGGAGTAGATCGTGAGCAGGTTGGCCACCCCCGGCTTGTTCTCGCGGTCAAAGACCACGCCGCCATCGGCATCCGTCACCGCCCGCATGATCTTCTTCTTGGTGACTCCGGGCTCATCGAGAAGCCAGATGACCCCGGCGTGCGACTCGGCCGACTTGCTCATCTTCGACAGCGGATTCTGTAGATCGTAGATCTTCGCGGTCTCTTTGACGATCGCGACCTCGGGAATCGTGAAGGTGTCGCCGAACCGCGAGTTGAAGCGCAGCGCGAGGTCGCGAGTGAGTTCAACGTGCTGGCGCTGGTCCTCGCCGACCGGCACGACCTCGCTCTGGTACAGAAGAATATCGGCGGCCATGAGGGTTGGGTAGGCGAACAGACCCACGGTGGTCGCGTCGGCGCCGTGCCGCACGGACTTGTCTTTGAACTGCGTCATACGGCTCGCCTCACCGAAACCGGTGATGGTGTTGAGCACCCAGGCCAGCTGTGCGTGCGCGGCGACATGCGACTGCACGTACAGGGTCGACACCGACGGATCGATCCCGGCCGCGATGTACTGCGCTGCCGTGCCGCGCGTGTTCTCGCGCAGCTTCGCCGGTTCTTGGGCGACGGTGATCGCGTGCAGATCGACGATGGAGAAGAACGCGTCGTGCGTCTGCTGCAACGACTTCCAGTTCAGCAGCGCACCAATGTAATTACCGATCTGCAGGGACTCGGCTGAGGGCTGCATGCCCGAATAGAGGCGTGGTTTGGTCATGAGTTGTCGTCTCCCGACAGGTCGTAGTCCACGACGACAGGGGAGTGGTCGCTCCAGCGCTGGTCGTACGCCGCGGCCCGATCGACCGCATAATGCAGAACGGATGCCGCCAGCTGCGGGCTGGCCAAATGGTAGTCAAGCCGCCACCCGGTGTCGGTGTCGAACGCCTGGCCGCGCTGGGACCACCAGGTGTACGGGCCCTCGACCTCGCCGGCCCATTTTCGTCCGACGTCGACCCACCCGAGTCCGGCACCCGCGTTGTAGCCCGGGTCGCCTTCCGCTCCGAGGATGCGGTCAAAATACTCGCGCTCCTGCGGCAGAAAACCGGCGTGCTTCTTGTTGCCGCGCCAGTTCTTGATATCGAGTGTGCGATGCCCCACGTTCAGGTCGCCGAGAACGAGCGCGAGCGGGCTGGACTCGGTCAGCTCGGGCAGCCGGGCGATCATGGCGTCGAGAAACTTGTATTTTTCGACCTGCTTGGGAGTGTCGGTCTCGCCGGAGTGCACATAGGTGCTCACGACGCTGATGATCTTGCCGTTCACCTCGTAGTCGGCCTCGAGCCAGCGGCCGGCGCTGTCGAACTCGTCGGCGCCGAGTGTGACGCGGTGAATGGATGCCGACGACCGGCTGGCCAGGGCGACTCCGGCCCGGCCTTTGGCTGTGGCCGCATCGTGCAGAATGTTCCAGTCCGGCCCAAGGAGCCCCTCCAGATCTTCCGTGGATGCACGCACCTCCTGAATCGCCAGAATGTCGATGTCGCGGGCGTTCAGCCAGTCGCCCATTCCCTTGCGGTATGCGGCTCGGACCCCGTTCGTGTTGATGCTGGCAATACGAAGGGGTTTGGGAGACGACATGGGTCAAGTCTAGTTAGCGCACGTGTGCCGCATCGGCCCTGGCATACTCGGCCACCTGAGCCTCGGCCGCCTTCAACCGTCGCCCGGCGGGCCACCGGGCATACCAGGGTGATGCATCGAGGTCTGCCCTGGCTGCAGTGAGCTCGGCCTGCGCGGTCAGGCGAAGCGCGTCGTGCATGCGCTTCTGTTGGCTTTCTGCAGTCTCGTCGGCGCTGAGGGTGTGTGGTGGAATACCCGCGTCGGCCATGCCGACCGCGATCCAGGACGCGGCGATGAGGGTGACAGTGCTCACGAGGTTGAACCAGATCAGCAGTCCGATGATCACGGCGAAGGTTGCCAGCAGCGGGTTGCGGCTGGCGCCGCCGAGCAGCGCGCCGCCGAGAACCTTCACTATTCCGAGGGCGATACCGCCAAGCAGTGCCCCAGCAAATAGACGTCGCACCGGAATGCGCACCCGCGACAAGACCCGGAACAGACCGGCGAGAGTGAGCGTATCGATGACGAGCACGACTGCGAGGCCGATGCCGCGGGCGGAGGCCTCGTAGAAGATCGAATCCTGTGGAATCTGAAAGAGGCCGAACAGGGCACCCAGGAGCGCCGTGCTGGCGAGGGAGACGAGCGCCGACACGACCAGGGCCAGGCCGAACAGCAGCCCGAGGCCGAGCTCACGCAGTTTGACCCAGATGAAGAACGTGGTTTGTGGGGGCATGCCAAAGACAGTGCGCACGGCTTGCGCCGTCGTCGAGAGCCAACCCAGAGCGGTCAGGAGCAGCCCGGCGAGGGCGATGGCGCCGGTCCAGGTGAGGATACCCGCTGTGGCGAGCACCTCCGGGTCGACGATGCCCTTGCTGGCGATCAGACCCGGAATCGACTGGTTGATGATCGCGTAGAGAGCATTGAGGAGTCCCTGGTTCGCGGTGAGAAACAGGCCAGCGATGGAGAACCCCACCCAGACGGCCGCGAAGATGGCGAAGATGGCTTGATACGACATTCCACCGGCGAGGATGCTGCCGCCCACCGTTGTGAAGTGGGCGAAGACCCGCACGGGTCGCCATGCCTGGATGCGCGCCTGAAGCTCTTTCACGGTGTTAGTTTAACCGCCGTACCAGCCCACGTGTCGTCAGCCGAACAGCGCGAAAAAAACCCCCGTCGAAGTGACGAGGGTATTTTTCAGACGATAACGCGGTTACGCTTTGCCACGCAGGATGGCCTGCTTGACCTCGGCGATGGCTTGGGTCACCTGGATGCCGCGGGGGCAGGCATCCGTGCAGTTGAAGGTCGTGCGGCAACGCCACACGCCCTCCTGGTCGTTGAGAATATCGAGGCGCACGGCCGCATTCTCATCGCGGGAGTCGAAGATGAAACGGTGCGCGTTGACGATCGCGGCCGGACCGAAGTACTGGCCGTCAGTCCAGAACACCGGGCAGCTGGAGGTGCAGGCGGCGCAGAGAATACATTTTGTCGTGTCGTCGAAGCGGGCGCGCTGGGCAACGGTCTGCTGGCGTTCCTTGCCGTCAACCGGCTTGCTCTTGGCAACGAGAAAAGGCTGCACCTCTTTGAAGGAGTCGAAGAACGGCTCCATGTCCACGATGAGGTCCTTCTCCAGCGGCAAGCCCTTGATGGCTTCCACGTAGATGGGCTTCGTGACGTCGAGGTCCTTCATCAGCGTCTTGCAGGCCAAGCGGTTGCGGCCGTTGATGCGCATGGCATCCGAGCCGCAGACGCCGTGCGCGCAGGAGCGACGGAAGGTCAGGGAACCGTCCTGCTCCCACTTGATCTTGTGTAGCGCGTCGAGCACACGGTCGGTCGGGTAGAGCTGCACGTCGAAGTCCTGCCAGTGCGGCTCGTCGTCGACCTCAGGGTTGAAACGGCGAACAATGAGTGTGACCGTGAAGGACTTGATCTCTTCGGGAACGACGGGCTTGTTATCGATCGTGGCGGTACTCATTAGTACTTCCTCTCCATCGGCTGGTAGCGGGTGATGACAACCGGTTTCCAGTCGAGCTTGATGTGGTCGGCGGCATCCGCTGACATGGCGTCACCCTTCAGGTACGCCATTGTGTGCTTGAGATAGTTCTCGTCGTCGCGCACGAGGAAGTCCTCGCGCTGGTGTCCGCCGCGGCTTTCCCGGCGGTTGCGGGCCGAGTAGACAACAACCTCGGCGAGGTCGAGCAAGAAGCCCAGTTCAACGGCCTCGAGCAGGTCGGTGTTGAACCGACGGCCCTTGTCTTGTACACCGATGTTCTTGTAGCGCTGACGCAGCAGGTGGATGGTCTCTGTGACCTCGGCGAGGGACTCGTCGGTGCGGAACACCTGAGCCTTCTTGTCCATCTCCTCCTGCAGAATCTTGCGCAGCACGGCGATGCGTTCGGTTCCGGTCGACGAGCGGATGCCTTCCAGCAGTTCGCGCACCTCCCGGGCCGGATCTTCCGGCAGCGGAACGAACTCGGCCGTCTTGACGTACTCGAGCGCGTTGTTGCCGGCGCGCTTGCCGAACACGTTGATATCGAGCAGCGAGTTGGTGCCGAGACGGTTGGAGCCGTGCACGGAGACGCAGGCGCACTCGCCGGCGGCGTAGAGGCCGGGAACGACCTGCTCGTTGTTGCGCCAGACTTCGGCCTTCACGTTGGTCGGGATACCGCCCATCGCGTAGTGCGCGGTCGGCATGACGGGCACCGGCTCGGTGACCGGGTCGACGCCGAGGTAGGTGCGGGCGAACTCGGTGATGTCGGGAAGCTTGGTCTCGAGCAGTTCCTTGCCGAGGTGGGTGCAATCCAGGTAGAGGTAGTCCTTGTCGGGCCCGGCGCCACGACCCTCAGCGACCTCCTTGAGCATGCACCGCGAGACGATGTCGCGCGGGGCAAGATCCTTGATGGTCGGAGCGTAACGTTCCATGAAACGCTCACCGCTCGCGTTTCGCAGAATGGCGCCCTCGCCGCGGGCTCCCTCGGTCAAGAGGATGCCCAGCCCGGCCAGGCCGGTCGGGTGGAACTGGAAGAACTCCATGTCCTCCAGCGGCAGGCCCTTGCGCCAGACGATGCCGACGCCGTCACCGGTGAGGGTGTGGGCGTTCGAGGTGGTCTTGTAGATCTTGCCGAAACCGCCGGTGGCGAAGATGAACGCCTTGCCCTGGAATACGTGCAGCTCGCCGCTCGACAGGTCGAGGGCAACGACGGCCGACGGCTGGTCGACGCCGTCGACGTTGGTCATGACGAGGTCGAGAACGTAGTACTCGTTGAAGAAGTTGATGCCGTGCTTGACGCAGTTCTGGTACAGCGTCTGCAGAATCATGTGGCCGGTGCGGTCGGCGGCGTAGCAGGCGCGACGAACCGGGCTCTTGCCGTGGTCGCGGGTGTGGCCGCCGAAGCGACGCTGGTCGATCTTGCCTTCGGGGGTGCGGTTGAACGGCAGGCCCATGTTCTCGAGGTCAATGACCGCGTCGATGGCTTCCTTGGCGAGAATCTCGGCGGCGTCCTGGTCGACCAAATAGTCGCCACCCTTGATCGTGTCGAAGGTGTGCCATTCCCAGTTGTCTTCCTCAACGTTGGCGAGGGCCGCGGCCATCCCGCCCTGTGCCGCACCGGTGTGCGAACGCGTCGGGTAGAGCTTGGAAATGACCGCCGTGCTGGCGTGGGGGCCGGCTTCGATGGCGGCACGCATGCCAGCTCCACCCGCTCCCACGATGACGATGTCGTGCTGGTGGTAGTGCACGCCGTCTACGACGGTGGGCTCCGTGGGTGTAGTGGAGGAAATCATTTTTGTGTGTGCAGCTCCTAGAGGGACTTACAGAACGAGGCCACGAGGTCGGCGGGCGCACCGGCGGGGCAGGGATCGAAGGTGAACACCACGAGGGTGCCGAGCACGATCAACGAGACAACGCTGACCAAAATAGCGATCTTCAGGATGCCGCGGCTGATCCGCGAGGTGGCGTAGTCATTGACCAGGGTGCGCATGCCGTTGCCGCCGTGAATCAGGGCGAGCCACAGCATGATGACGTCCCAGGTCATCCAGAACGGGTTGGTCAGCTTGCCGGCGACGAACGCGAAGTTCAGGGCGCTGACGCCCTCACCGATCATGAGGTTGACGAACAGGTGTCCGAAGATGAGCACGACCAGCACGACGCCGGACACGCGCATGTAGATCCAGCCCCACTTTTCCCAGTTGACACCGCTCTTTTTTGTTGAGCGGGTGGACGGGCTGCGGGGAGCTTCGATTGTTGAGGTCATATCTGTCGCCCCCTAGTGGTTGAACACGTTGATGAGATGGCGCGGCGCGAAGCCCAGCATCGTGACGACCCAGAGGCCGATGACGACGAAGAACAGTACCCGCTGGTATTTGGCGTTCCAGAAGTCGATCAAAATGATGCGGAGTCCGTTGAAGGCGTGGAACACGATGGCGCCGACGAGTGCGACCTCACCGAGGCCCATGATCGGCGTCTGGTATTGCGAAATGACCGCATTGTAGGCTTCGGGGCTGACCCGAACGAGTGCCGTGTCGAGAATATGAACGAGCAGAAAGAAGAAGATCGCTACACCCGTGATGCGGTGTAAGACCCACGACCACATGCCCGTGTTACCCCGATACAGGGTGCCGGCGGGGCGACGTGACGTCGTCTTCTGCTGAGAATCTAGGGTTCCTGCCGTCTGTGGCATGAACAACCCTCCCTGGCTGAATAGTGGCTCTGAAAAGAGACCGGGAATGCGCTACAAGCGCATGTTGTTATTCTACAAGCGCTCAGCCTGCTCGTGCCGGTTAGGGTTGCCTAAGGTTGCATCGATGGGGGTACCTGTGTGTAGGCGCGGCGTGACGATTGTGCTGCCGCTCGTGCCGGTTGTGGGTATCTAACGTTGCATCGACGGGGGTACGTGTGTGTTGGCGCGCACGGCGAGCCGCTCGTCGATCGCCTGCTCGTAGTAGTCAACCAGCTCGGCGCAGACCGTCGACCAGGAATGTCCGAGCACTGCGCGGCGGCCGGCTTCGCCCATGCGCGCGCGCAGCACGGGGTCACGCGCGAGCTGGCACACCCAGTGTCGCAGATCGCGATCATCGTCCGGCCGAAACAGGTAACCATTCTCTCCGTGCGCGACGAGATCGATCGGACCGCCTGCGTGCGGAGCCACTACTGGGAGCCCAGCGGCGTGCGCCTCCTGAATGGTCTGCCCGAACGTCTCCTCGGTGCCAGCGTGCACAAACACGTCAAAGCTCGCGTACGCAACGGCGAGTTCGCGCCCCGAGAGTCGGCCCAGCCAGGTGACCGGCAGGCCCTCGAGGGCTCGATGTATAGAAGGTACGCTCGGCCCATCGCCGACTAGTGCCAAACGGATGCCCGGCAGCCCGCGAAGCGCGCGCAGTCGCTCCACCTGCTTTTCCGGCGCCATGCGACCGACATAACCGACGATCACATCGCGCACGGCCCCCTGCGCTCTGGGGGTTTGGGCCGGTGGAGCAATTCGCTCCCGCAGTGCTTTGACCGCTGGATCGTTTTTCAGGTTCGGGTGAAAACCGGTCAGGTCGACGCCGCGGGTCCACAGGGCCAGCCGGGGAACGCCGAGGCGCAGCAGGGCGGCCATCGACGACGATGACGGAACCAGGGTGCGAGTGGCCCCCTCGTGCACCCACTTCACAAATCGCCAGGCCAGCGCGGTGGCCGGGCCGAGGTGATTTCGGTGAGCGTAGCCCGCGACATCCGTTTGAAAGATCGCGACCGAGGGAATGTCGAGCCGGTTGGCCGCGCTGATGCCCTGCGCACCGAGCAAAAACGGCGAGGCGGCGTGCAGCACATCAGGGCGAAAGTCGGCGAGAAGTTTTTGAACCTGCGGGCTGGGCATGCCCACCGGAAACTCGCGGTAGTTCACGGCCGAGACGGTGTGCACGGCAAATCCGGCGTATTCGGCCGGGGCGCCGGAGGGGGCGATGACCATTGCCTCGTGTCCGTTGGCTGCCAGATGCTCGAGCACCTTGCAGACGCTCGTGGTCACCCCGCTGACCGTGGGGAGGAAACTTTCGCTGATGACTGCGATCCGCATAATTGGAGGCTAGGCACCCGGCATTGCCGCCGGGTGACGGGCGCATGAACAGTCGTGTCGGGGCTGCCCGGTAGTCTGGGCGTGTGATTACGCCCAGTGAGCCCCTCGACCGCCTGTACAGCGTGATTCCTGCCGGCGGAATCGGTTCCCGGCTGTGGCCGCTATCGCGAGCGGATGCCCCCAAATTTCTGCACGACCTCACCGGCTCCGGCCAGACCCTGCTGCGCGACACCTGGGATCGCCTGGTTCCGCTGTCGACCGAGCAGCGCATCATGGTCGTCACCGGGCGCGCCCATCGCGCAGCGGTTGAGCAGCAGCTGCCCGAATTAGCCGACCCGAATGTTGTTCTGGAGAGCGAACCGCGCGACTCGACCGCTGCGATCGGCCTGGCCGCTGCCATTCTGCAGCTGCGCGAGCCGGGCGTCATCATCGGATCATTCCCTGCCGACCAGGTCATCAAGGGTGATGCGCTTTTTCGCGTGGCCGTGACCGAGGCCGTCGCCGCTGCGGACGCGGGCTACATCGTGACCATCGGTATTCAGCCGACGGAGCCCGCGATCGGCTTCGGCTACATCAAGAGTGCTGCCGCGCTCGCGGTGGATGGCGCCCCGTCCGCCCTCGCTGTCGACTCCTTCGTCGAGAAGCCCAGCCCGGAAATCGCCGAAGAGTACCTGTCTGATGGCAACTATCTCTGGAACTCCGGCATCTTCATAGCACGTGCTGACCGTCTGCTGGCCGAAATTGCGTCGGCCGAGCCCGAGCTGCACGCCGGGCTGATGGAGCTGGCCGAAGCGTGGGACACCCCGGCCCGCGGCGCCGTGGTCGATAAGGTCTGGCCTCGCCTCAAGAAAATCGCCATCGACTATTCGGTCGCCGAACCGGCGGCCGCGGCCGGCAAGCTCGTCGTGATTCCCGGCCAGTTCGACTGGGACGACGTGGGCGACTTCGCCTCGATCGCCAAGCTGCACTCCAACGGTCGCAAATCTAACCTGGCCATCCTCGGCGAGGGCGCTCGGGTGCTCGCCGACTCGTCGAGCGGCATCGTCGTCAGCCACACCGGCCGCATGATTGCCCTCATCGGCGTCGAAGACATCGTGGTCATCGACACCCCCGACGCTCTGCTGGTGACAACGAGCGCGAACGCCCAGAAGGTGAAGGCGGTCGTCGACGCGCTCAAGCTCTCCGGTTCCAGCGACGTGCTCTAGGATGACTCGTCGGCTGAGCCCGTCGAAACCACACTGTCGAGCGCCATGGTCTCGACAAGCTCGACCAGCGCGTAAAATTCGAGTTCAGTGTGAAGGAGTGCCATGCGCCGTTTGATCGCAGTCCCCGCCGTAGCCGCGGTCTCCGTCCTGCTCCTCGTGGCGTGCGCCAAAGCGCCGACCCCGGTCTCGAGCCCAACAGCGGATGCCCCCGCCTACTGCGCCCGCATGGTCACCAACTCGGGCGGTCTCGAAGACCGCTCCTTCAACCAGTCCAGCTGGGAAGGCCTGCAGGAGGCGGCGACGAAGTACAGCATCAACACCGACGCGATCGTGTCGACGTCGGAGACGGACCTGGCACCCAACGTGAGTCAGGCCGTCGCCACCGGCTGCCAATTCGTGCTCACCGTTGGTTACGAACTCGCCGATGCCACGCTCGCCGAGGCGACCGCCAACCCCGACGTGCACTTCGCGATCGTCGACGAGGTCGTCGATGCGCCCAATGTGAAACCCATCGTGTTCGACACCGCCCAGGCGTCCTTTCTGGCCGGCTACCTCGCAGCCGGCGTGAGCAAGACCGGCATCGTGGCGACGTTCGGCGGCGGTAACCAGCCACCCGTCACCCTGTTCATGGACGGTTTTGTCGACGGTGTCGCCATGTACAACGACAAGCACAGGGCTGATGTGCAGGTGCTTGGCTGGAACAAAGACACCCAGGATGGTAGTTTCACGGGTGACTTCGAAGACGTCAACAAGGGCAAGGCCCTCGCCCAGTCGTTTATAGACCAGGGCGCCGACATCATTCTGCCGGTGGCCGGTCAGGTCGGGCAGGGTGCGGCCGCTGCCGCGATCGAGACACCGGGCGTCTCCATCATTTGGGTCGACAACGACGGCTACGTCACGCTGCCGCAACAATTTCAGTCGGTCGTGCTCACGAGCGTGCTCAAGAACACGTCGGCCGCAGTGGTGGAGACCATCGGGGCCGACCTCGATGGGACCTTCGACAACACGGCTTTCGTGGGCACTCTGAAGAACGGCGGCGTCGAGATCGCCGATTTCCACGATCAGGCCGCCCTGGTTTCTGCTGAACTCGTGGACGAAATGAACCAGATCAGGGCTGCGATCATAGCCGGGATCATCGCGGTGAAAGGACCCAGTTCACCCCAATAAGAGGAGAATTGTGTCCGCAATGTCGCGGCTTGGTAACGACTCGGTCGCGCACGCACATTGCTCATCTGCGCAGGGTTTCATTCGGTAACGTGTACCGCACGATGCCCGCGCGATCTAGCTGGGCAGCATCCAGGAGGTCCTCTTGACAATTTCGACCCGTAAGACCGTACTTGCCGGTCTTGCAATGTTTGGCACCGTGGCGATGCTCTCGGCCTGTGCCCAGGCGCCCGCCGCCACCAATGACACCAACTCTGCCGCTGCCAGCGACTTTCTGCCGTGCATGGTGTCCGATCAGGGTGGATTCGACGACCAGTCCTTCAACCAGCTCGGCTTCGAGGGCCTCAACGAGGCTGCAGACGCCCTCGGCGTCACGCCGAAAACGGTCGAGTCCGCTGCGGAGACCGACTACCAGTCGAACGTGCAAAACCTCGTTGACCAGGGCTGCAACCTCATCGTGACCGTCGGGTTCAACCTCGCAGCGGCCACCGTCGAGTCGGCTCTCGCCAACCCCGAAGTCAACTACGCCATCATCGACAATGATGCCGACCTCAACTTTGACGGCAAGGTTGACGCGCCGAACATCAAGCCCATCTTGTTCGACACCGCCCCGGCCGGTTTCATGGCCGGCTATGTCGCAGCCGGTTACAGCAAGACCGCCGTCGTCGGCACCTATGGCGGACTGCAGATCCCCCCGGTCACGATCTTCATGGACGGCTTCGCTGACGGCGTCGCGTACTACAACGAGAAGAACGGCACCGCCGTAAAGACCATTGGCTGGGACGTCGCCTCGCAGACCGGCTCATTCACCGGTGGCTTCGTTGCTGGCGTCGACTCCCTCGCCAAGGCGCAGGGCCTGATCGACCAGAACGCCGACGTGCTCCTGCCCGTTGGTGGACCGATCTTTCTGAGCGCGATCGAAGCGATCAAGAGCTCGGGCAAGGACATCGCCATGGTCGGTGTTGACGCCGACCTGTTCGAGACCAACCCGGCCGGTTCCAGCCTGTTCCTGACCAGCATTCTGAAGGACATCAAGCTCGCCGTGTCTGACGTCGTGACGGCCTCCGGATCCGGCACGTTCGACGTGACGGCCTACGTCGGAACCCTCGACAACGAAGGAGTGGGCATCGCACCGTTCCACGACTTCGAGTCCAAGGTGTCTGCGACGATATCTGATGACGTTGACGGCATCAAGGCCGGCATCATCGACGGTTCGATCACGGTCGAATCGCCCGCTTCGCCCAAGCAGAAATAGGCTACGTGAAATGGGGAGGCCGGATATTGGCCTCCCCATTTCATTACCCTCGTGCAGTCCCCGCCATGCTCGACCCAAGAATTCAGGATGAATGAAGCTCGAACTTCGCGGTATCACCAAGCGCTTCGGTGCGCTGGTGGCCAACAACAACATCTCCCTCACGGTCGAGTCAGGTGAAATTCACGCCCTTCTGGGCGAGAACGGCGCGGGCAAGTCCACCCTGATGAATGTGTTGTACGGCCTGTATATCGCCGAAGAGGGCGAGATCCTGCTTGACGACACGGTGCAGAAGTTCGCCGGGCCGGGCGACGCCATGAAAGCGGGAATCGGCATGGTGCACCAGCACTTCATGCTCGTTCCCGTGTTCACCGTCGCCGAAAATGTCGTGCTCGGCCACGAGCAGACCACCTTCGGCGGCCGCCTCGATCTCAGCGCCGCCCGGGCCAAGGTGCGAGAGATCTCGGACCGTTTCGGCTTCGACATCGATCCCGACGCCCTCATCGAAGACCTGCCGGTCGGTGTGCAGCAGCGCGTCGAGATCATCAAGGCGCTGTCCCAGGATGCCAGGGTGCTGGTGTTCGACGAACCCACCGCTGTGCTGACGCCGCAAGAAACCGACGAGCTCATGATCATCATGCGCCAGCTCGCCGAGTCCGGCACCTCGATCGTGTTCATCACGCACAAACTGCGGGAGGTGCGCGCTGTGGCGGACCGCATCACCGTCATCCGCCTGGGAACCGTCGTCGGTGAGGCGTCGCCGACCGCGACGAACGCGGAGCTGGCCTCGCTCATGGTCGGCCGCGCCGTCGAATTGACCGTGCACAAGAACGCCCCCGAACTGCGCGGAACGGCCCTATCGGTGAAAAACCTCTCGGTGATCGACTCCCGCAACCAGATCGTCGTCAACAGCGTGAGTTTTGATGTGCAGGCCGGTGAGGTGCTCGCGATCGCCGGTGTGCAGGGTAACGGTCAAACCGAGCTGACCGAAGCGTTGCTCGGTCTGCAGCACCACGTCACCGGGTCGATCGAACTTGACGGCAAACCGTTGCGCGGCTACAGCGTGCGGCACATTCTCGATTCCGGCGTCGGGTTCGTTCCCGAGGACCGCACCGAAGACGGTCTGATCGCCGATTTCAGCATCGCCGAGAATCTCATGCTCGACCGCAGCTCCGGGGCGCCGTTCGTGAAGGCCGGCAACCTGCAACTGGGTTTTCGAGCCACGTTCGCCGCTGAAAAAATTCGGGAATTCGACATTCGCTCGCAGGGTAGCGAGATGGAAGCCGGCCGGCTGTCCGGTGGCAACCAGCAGAAGGTTGTTCTTGCACGTGAACTGAGCCGTGAGCTGCGCCTCTTTGTCGCGGCACAGCCGACGCGTGGGCTCGATGTCGGTTCGATCGAATTCGTACACACCCGCATCATTGAAACCCGCGACTCCGGCATTCCGGTGATTGTTGTATCCACCGAGCTCGACGAGGTCGTCGCTCTCGCGGACCGCATCGCGGTGATGTATCGAGGAGAAATCGTTGGAATCGTGCCCGGCAACACCCCCCGTGCCACGCTGGGCCTCATGATGGCCGGCGAACACGCCCCCGAAACGAAGGCCTTACTGTGAGTGACACGTCAGTACCGGCAGCCGCGGTTGCGGCAGCTCCGGATCCCGGCAACGTGAAGAAGGACGGGTCTGAACGTTGGACCCAAACCCTGCGCGATATCACCGGCGGCAGCGCCATGATCTCCGTCCTGGCCGTCGTGTTCGCGCTCATTGTCGGCGCGGTTCTGATCGCCTTCACCAACGAACGCGTGCAGGAGACGGCGGTGTACTTCTTCTCGCGGCCGGGCGACCTGCTGCAGGCCGTCTGGGCCGCCGTCGCGGGGGCGTACTCCGCCCTCTTTCAGGGTGCCATCTATAACTTTCGCGCCAACAACTTTCTCACCGCCATTCGTCCATTGACCGAGACACTCACGTTCGCGACGCCGCTGATCGCGGCCGGTCTCGGCGTCGGACTCGCCTTTCGGGTGGGAATGTTCAACATCGGTGGTCGTGGGCAGATGCTCATCGCCGCCGGGGCCGCCGGGTATGTTGCCTTCGCGGTCGAGCTGCCGGCCGGCATCCACTTGATTGTCGCCATTCTGGCCGGTCTGCTCGGCGGTGCGATCTGGGGCGGAATCGTTGGCCTGCTCAAGGCTCGCACCGGAGCCCACGAGGTGATTGTTACGATCATGCTCAACTTCGTGGCCCTGTATCTCATCCAGTTTCTGCTGCGCACTCCGGGCGCCCTGCAGGCGCCCGGCAGCAACAACCCGAAAACACCGGCCATGTTGCCGACCGCGGTGTTCCCTGACCTGTTCGGACCGCGGTACAACCTGCACGCCGGTTTTCTCACGGTCATCGCGGCCACGATCTTCGTCTGGTGGCTGCTCAGCCGCTCCAATCTCGGGTTTCAGTTTCGCGCTGTCGGGCAGAACCCGAGCGCGGCCCGGGTCGCCGGCATCAACGTGAAGAACGTCTACATGTATGCCATGGCCATCTCGGGCGCGCTCGTGGGCTTGGCCGGCATCAACCAGGTACTCGGCACCGTGACCACCGGTTTCGGGGCCGGCATCGACGCCGGTATCGGCTTCGACGCCATCACGGTCGCCCTGCTGGGTCGTTCACGACCCTGGGGAATCTTCGCGGCCGGAATCCTCTTTGGTGCATTCAAAGCCGGTGGGTTTGCCATGCAAGCTGCCGAGGGTGTGCCGATCGATATCGTCGTGGTCGTGCAGGCACTCATCGTGCTGTTCATCGCGGCCCCGCCGTTGGTGCGCGCCATGTTCCACCTGCCTACGCCCGGCACCACGAAGAAACCCGCAATTCGCGCCGTCAAGGCGCGCAAGACCAACGAGGTGGTGGCGAAATGAGCACTCTCACACAGAGCACGGCTCCCGTGGCGGCTTCAGCCCCGATCATCAAGCCGACCGCGGCGATTCGCAGCTGGAAGATTCCGATCACCTTCGGCGGCTTTGCCGTGCTGTCGCTGTTCCTGTTCGTCGTACTCGGTCGCGGCCAGCGCGGTGAACTCAGCACCTTTCGCCTGTCGCAAGCCCGTGACGTAATCCAGCTGCCCGCGGTTGCCCTGCCGACCTTCGTCACCGGAGTGTTCGTCGCCATCGTACTCGTGCTCCTGGCTGCAGCATCGGCGTGGCTGGTCTACCGCCACACCAAGATTCCGATCGTGTTCTCCATTTTGTTCGCGCTGCTGTTTCTGGTCGGGTTTCTGGCCTGGGCGGCGTCCGGTTCCACGATTCCGGTGCCCGGACTCCTGATCGGAACGGTCACCCTCAGTGCCCCGCTCATCTTCGGTGCTCTCGGTGGTGTGTTGTCGGAACGCGCCGGCGTGGTGAACGTGGCCATCGAGGGCCAGCTACTCGCGGGAGCTTTCAGCTCGGCGGTCGTCGCCTCCGCTACGGGCAACCCGTACCTCGGCCTGCTCGCGGCAATGGTAGCCGGGGCGCTCGTGTCGATGGTGCTCGCCGCCTTCGCGCTCAAGTACCTCGTCGACCAGGTCATCGTCGGTGTCGTGCTCAATGTGCTCGTGATCGGCCTCACCAGCTTTCTCTACTCGCAGGTGCTCGCTCCCAGCGCCAATCTCAATTCACCGGACGTCTTTCCCCGTCTCGACGTTCCGTTGCTCAGTGAAATCCCCATCATCGGTCCGGTCCTGTTTCGCCAGACCATCATTGTCTACGTCATGTACGTAGCCATTGCCGTGGTGTATTTCGGTCTGTTTCGCACCAAATGGGGCCTGCGCGTGCGGGCCGTGGGGGAGCATCCGCAAGCCGCCGACACGGTCGGCATCAACGTCAACCGCACCCGCTTCATCGCCGTCACGTTGGGCGGCGTCGTTTCCGGCTTCGGCGGAGCGTACTTCACGCTCGGCGCGGTCGGTGCGTTCAACAAGGAGATGACCAACGGCATGGGCTTCATCGCCCTCGCCGCGGTGATCTTCGGCCAGTGGCATCCGATCAAGGCCACCCTCGCGGCGCTTCTGTTCGGTTTCGCAACCAACCTGCAGAACGTGCTCGGCATCATCGGCTCGCCGGTGCCGAGCGAATTCATGCTCATGCTCCCCTACGTCGTGACGATCTTCGCCGTTGCCGGGTTCGTCGGCCGCTCGCGGGCGCCCGCCGCCGACGGAAAGCCGTACATCAAGTGACCATTGTGATCGTCGACTGGGCGGCGTTGCGCGAGGCCGCTCTCGCCGCCATGGCAACCGCGTACGTGCCGTACTCGAAGTTTCCGGTCGGTGTCGCGGCTCTGGTCGATGACGGGCGAGTAATCAGCGGATGCAACGTGGAGAACGCCTCGTATGGCCTCACCCTCTGCGCGGAATGCGGTCTGGTCTCCGCCCTGCATCGAAGCGGCGGCGGCCAACTCGTGGCCTTCACCTGCGTCGACGGCACTGGCGGCATTCTCATGCCGTGCGGTCGCTGCCGGCAGTTGCTCTACGAACACTCCGCGCCGGGCATGCTGCTCGAAACGGTCTCGGGGGTCAAAACCATCGACGAGGTGCTGCCGGATGCTTTCGGGCCGCGCCAACTCGCCGAGTACCGCGCCACCACCGTTTCCTAACACCACCGCTTCCTAACACCACCGCTTCCTGAGGAGTCTCCAACGTGACCACCATCGAAGCGTTTGACGCCGTCGACCTCATTCACACCAAGCGCGACCGCGGCGAACTGACCACCCCACAAATCGACTGGCTCATCGACGCCTACACGCGCGGTTATGTCGGCGACGAGCAGATGGCCGCCATGACCATGGCGATCTTTCTGAACGGCATGACCCGAAACGAGATTCGCGGGCTCACGATGGCGATGCTCGCGAGCGGCGAACGCATGAGCTTCGCCGGGCTCGGCAAGCCGACCACCGACAAGCACTCCACCGGCGGCGTCGGCGACAAGATCACCCTGCCGCTCATGCCGCTCGTCGCGGTGTTCGGCGCGGCCGTGCCGCAGCTTTCCGGCCGTGGCCTCGGCCACACCGGCGGCACGCTCGACAAGCTCGAGTCGATTCCGGGGTGGCGAGCCAACCTGACCAATGCCGAGATGCGGCAGCAATTGCAGCAGATCGGCGGCGTGGTCTGCGCGGCCGGCAGCGGCCTGGCTCCGGCCGACGGCAAGCTCTACGCCCTGCGCGACATCACCGGCACGGTCGAGGCGATTCCGCTCATCGCGTCGTCGATAATGTCGAAGAAGATCGCCGAGGGCACGAGCGCGCTCGTGCTCGACGTGAAGTTCGGCTCCGGCGCCTTTCTGAAAGACATCGAGCGGTCGCGAGAGCTGGCACGCACGATGGTGGAGCTCGGCGAGGACGCCGGGGTGGCGACATCGGCTTTGCTGACCAACATGAATGTGCCGCTGGGCTGTGCAATCGGCAACGCCAACGAGGTGCGCGAGTCGGTCGAGGTGCTCGCCGGTGGCGGCCCGGCCGATGTGGTCGAACTCACCGTGGCCCTGGCCGAAGAGATGCTCGCCCTGGTGGGAATCACCGACGTCGACGTGACCGCAGCCCTCAGGGACGGCCGGGCAATGGACAAGTGGCGCGCCGTGATTCGGGCGCAGGGCGGCGACCCGGAGGCCGCGCTGCCGGTCGCGCGCGAGACTCACATCGTGCACGCCGAGCGGTCCGGTGTGCTGGTCGAACAGCAGGCGCTGCCGTTCGGCATCGGCGCTTGGCGGCTCGGTGCGGGGCGGGCGCGCAAGCAGGATCCGGTGCAGCACGCGGCCGGAATCGACCTGCACGCCAAGCCCGGCGACACCGTCGTTCAGGGCCAACCGCTGTTTACGCTCAGCGCCGATGAGCCCGAGCGGTTCGCGCGCGCGCTCGAGGCCGTTGAGGGGGCCTGGCGCATTGGCGACCCGGGGGAGCTCGTGCAGGATGGCGGGCCGCTGATCGCGGAGCGCATCGGGAGCCGCTAGCCGCGTCCTTGCTGGGGCCTTTCAAAATGTCTGGGTCGCAGGTCCGAGCAGCAACAAAATCCTCCGGCACCGAGGCGCACCCGATGCCTAAGCTGGATACATGCAAAAACGCACCCTCGGTCGCACCGGTCGCACCGTTTCCGTTATCGGCCTGGGTACCTGGCAACTCGGCGCCGATTGGGGAGCAGTATCGGACCACGACGCTACCGGGGTACTCGCGGCATCCGCTGATGCCGGAATAACGTTCTTTGACACAGCGGATGTCTATGGTGACGGTCGCAGCGAGCGCCTGATCGGGAATTTTCTCGCGCATGACGCCCCGGGCAGCGAGCTCACCGTCGCCACCAAGATGGGTCGCCGGGCCGAACAACTGCCCGAGAACTTTGTGCTCACGAACTTTCGCGAGTGGACCGACCGGTCGCGAACGAACCTGGGCATGGACACCCTCGACCTCGTGCAACTGCACTGCCCGCCGAGCGCTGTCTTCGACTCCGGCGAGGTCTACGACGCGCTCGACACCCTCGTCGACGAGGGCGTCATCAGCAACTACGGCGTGAGCGTGGAAACCTGCGACCAGGCCCTCGCCGCGATCCGCCACCCGGGCGTCGCCACGGTGCAGATCATTCTGAACGCGTTTCGGCTCAAACCCCTCGATGAGGTGCTGCCCGCCGCGCGTGTTGCCGGGGTCGGCATCATCGCCCGGGTTCCGCTGGCCAGCGGGCTGCTCACCGGAAAATATTCGCGCAAGACCGTGTTCGCCGACAGCGACCACCGCAATTTCAACCGCGACGGCAGCCACTTCGACGTCGGCGAGACCTTCTCCGGCGTCGACTTCGAAGTGGGGCTACAGGCCGCCACCGAATTCGCCGCCCTCGCTCCGGCCGGCCTCAGTCCGTCGCAGGCCGCACTGGCCTGGGTCGCCCAGATCGACGGGGTGAGCGCCGTTATTCCGGGCGCCCGCTCGGTCGCGCAGGTGCAGGGCAATGCCACGGCCGGCGTGGCCGAACCGCTCGACCTCGCCTTCAACGAGGGCGTGCAGAACATCTACGACCGGTTGCTGCGCGAGCAGATCCACCCGCGCTGGTGATGGCTCGGCGCACGGCGGCGGGTTCGTTGTGACGCTGGGGCTGGTGGTCTACCGGTTTGTGAGCACTCTGCCGAACGCCGAGGACGTGCCGACCCGCTCGGCAGCAACGCCCGCGTTCCCTTGTAGGCCAGATCAAGTCAGGTCAGTCGAGGTCGTCGGGGTCTTTGCCCGTGCGCTCGCCGCTGTTGAGCGCCGCAATCGCGGCCAGGTCGGCGGCATCGAGCACAGTGTCAAACACGTCGAAGTTCGCGCGAATCCGTGCCGGCGTGACCGACTTGGGAATGACGATGGTGCCGAGCGACAGGTGCCAGGCGATCACGATCTGGGCCGCTGATTTGCCGTGCTTCACTCCGATCGCGTCGAGGGTCTCGTTGCCGATCGCGCGCCCGCGGGCCAGCGGCGACCACGCTTCGGTGCGGATGCCGTGGGCCGCGTCATACGCGCGCACCTCGGTTTGCGGTAGCCAGGGGTGCAACTCCACCTGGTTGAGCACCGGCACAACGTCGGTCTCGGCCAGGAGCCGGTCGAGGTGGTGCGGGTGAAAGTTGGAGACTCCGATCGAACGGGCACGGCCGGTGGCGCGGAGCGCTTCGAGGGCCCGATAGGTCTCGACATAGCGATTCTGTTGCGGTGCCGGCCAGTGGATCAGGTACAGGTCGACGTAGTCGAGGCCGAGCTTGGCCAGGCTCTCGTCGAACGCCCGCAGTGTTTCGTCGTAGCCGTGGCGATCGTTCCATACCTTGGTTGTGACGTACACGTCTTCGCGGGGCACACTCGAGCGTGCCAGCCCCTGCCCGACGCCGACCTCGTTCTCGTAGAGCGCGGCGGTATCGACGTGACGGTACCCGGCCTCGAGCGCGACCTGAACGGTGTCGGAGGCGAGAGCATCCGCTATTTTGTACACCCCGAGACCGAGTTGCGGAATGGTGTGGCCGTCATTGAGCGTGATATCCATCTGTCCATTAAACCGGACGTCGCCGAGCCGTGAGTTTGGTCCCTGTTTTGGCTCGAAACCGGGCCCAAACTCACGGTTCGGCGAAGTGAAGGTGCTCAGGACACCTGTATCTGAATGGGCTCGGTGTCGGGAATGGGGCTGATGTCCCGTCCGCGCAGGTCGGGGTGCCAGCGGCGACCGAGCGCGGGAATGATGGAGCCGAGGGCGGCGAAGCCGGCGGCGACGTAGATCGCCGACACTGGCCCGGAGTGGTCGATCGAGAACCCGGCGATGGCGGAGCCCATGGCGGCGCCGATCAGCTGGCCGGTGCCGACCCAGCCGTAGGCCTCGGCGGTGTCGCTGAACTTCACGCTCGCCGAGACGATGCCGAAGAGCACAGCGAAGGCGGGAGCGATGCCGACACCCGCCAGCAACAAGGCCAGCGAGAGCCACCAGAAGGTGAGCCACAGGCTCGCCAGGGCGAGCCCGATCGTCACGATGAGCATACGGGCTGCGAGGGCCCACGGTCCGATCGGAGCGTGGCCGAGCGCCAGCCCGCCGATGAGCGAGCCGATCGCGAAAATTCCGAGCACCCAGCCGGCGTCGGCGCTGCCGTGGCCGAACACCGCGACCACACCGGCTTCGACGGCGGCGCAGGCAGCGACGAGCGTAAATCCGACGATGGTACTGAGCAGCACCTCGGGCTTCTTGAGCACGACGCCGAGCTTGCGGCGACTGCGCGGAATGCGCACCCGGCCGACTTCGGGCAGCGAGACGAACCAGGTTCCGCCGGCGACCAGAAAGAATGCGGCGAGCAGGATGCCCGCGGTCGTCGATACCTGCAGGGCGACAAAGGTCGCGATCACGGGTCCGAGCACCCAGATAATCTCCTGCGCGGAGGCGTCGAGCGAGAACAGCGGGGTGAGCTGGCGGGAGTTGACGATCTTGGGGTAGATGGTGCGCACGGCCGGCTGAATCGGCGGCGTGGACAGGCCGGCGACGAATCCGATGAGCATGAGGCTCGGAATCGGCAGTGGGACCAGCGCCATGACGATGATCGAGACCGCGCAGATCAACATGGTCGCGATGATTACGGGGCGCATGCCGAGTCGGCCCATCAGCCGGCTGGTGAGCGGGCCGGCGATGGCCTGACCGATGCTCATGGCACCGAGGACCAGCCCGGCCGCGCCATAGGAATCAAAGATGCGCTCAATGTGAATGAGAAAAGCGAGCGAGAGCATTCCGAACGGAAAACGGGCCGTCAGCTGCGCGCCGATCAGGCGGGACACGCCGGGCGTGCGCAGTAGCGTCCAGTAACTTTTCACAATGATTTCAGTCTAGGGTCGGGCGCGCCGAAAACCGGGGGAGACGACGCGACCCCTGCGGGCTGGAGAGGGGCCCGTGCCGACTATCCCAGGCCGGTACCTACGGCCGCTCGTCGTCGGACGACGGGAGTCGCTTGCGAAATTCGAGGTAGCCGATCGATTCCCACTCGGCATCGAGGTCGAATTGCGGCTCGTAGCCGAGCGCGACGTACAGCGCGACCGCCTCTGGCTGGCGCGGCCCGGTGGTCAGCACAATCGACGGGATGGCCCGCCGCGCCGCCTCGGCCTCCAACTCGACCATCACCTGGCGGGCCAGCCCCCGGCGGCGGTGCGCCGAGTGGGTCCAGACCCGTTTGACCTCGACCGTGTCCGGAGCGTCGGCTCGCATGAATGCGCCGGCGGCAACGGCACGGCCGTTCTCCACGAGCAGCAGAAAGGTGCCGCCGTCGACCGGCTGAAAGCGCCTGGCCGGATATCGGCTGAGCTCGACCGACGACGGAATTCCGTTGTTCAGGCCGTAGCGCTCGTCGTACTCCCGTGACAGCTCGGCCACCATCGGGGCTGCGAGCGGGTCGGTCGGTGACGTGTACAAAATGTTCGGGCTGGCGGTGGGCACCTCTCGACGATAGATCTGCAGCATCCGCTCGTCAAAACAACTTTTTGTTGTGGGGGTGCGTGCTCGAATCTGTCGTGCTGCGGTTGCACTAGGCTCGTTAGGTCTTACTCGCGTGTGGGTTCACCGTAGAATCCGCGCATTTTCGCCCAGATGAAGAAGGAAGTGCCATGCGCGCACGTTATATCATTCCGGCATTCGCTGCCGCAGCCGTTCTGCTGCTGACCGGCTGTGTCGACAACTCCACCCCGGCCGCCACGGCGCCGACGGACGCCGCGAGCACCATCGAAGCGGATGCCGCCGCGGTCGCGTTGCTGCCGGGAGACATCAAGAGCGCGGGTGTGCTCGTCATCGGAACCGACGCCGCCTACCCGCCGAACGAGTTCAAGGACGAGTCGGGGGCACCGATTGGCTGGGGCATCGAACTCTCCAACGGCATCGCCGCAAAACTCGGCCTGACGACCAAATACCAGATCGCGTCGTTCGACAACATCATTCCGAGCATCACCGGCGGCACCGTCGACATCGGCGAATCGTCGTTCACCGACAACCTCGAGCGCGAGAAGCAGGTGGACTTCGTCAACTACTACAACGCCGGAATTCTCTGGGCTTCGCCGACCGGATCCACCGTCGACCCCGACAACGCCTGTGGCCTGACTGTCGCCGTGCAGTCCAACACGGTCGAAGACACCGATGAGCTGCCCGCCAAGAACGCGGCCTGCGCTGCCGCCGGCAAGGCGCCCATCGAGGTTTTGCCCTACGGCTCGCAGGATGAAGCGACCAATGCGGTCGTTCTCGGCAAGGCTGATGCCCTCAGCGCCGACTCACCCGTCACCCTCTACGCCATCTCCAAGGCTGACGGCAAGCTGCAGGCCGCCGGTGAGAGCTTCGACACGGCGCCGTACGGCATCACCGTGAACAAGGGTTCGGAACTGACCAAGGCCGTGCAGGCTGCCCTGCAGTCCATGGTTGACGACGGTTCCTACGGCAAGATCCTCGACGCCTGGGGTGTCACCGACGGTGGCATCGACACCATCACCATCAACGCCGCATCCAACGGCTAGAAGTAAGCGACTCACAACATGACTGACACGGCCGTGCACTCCGACAAGACGGAGCCCGGAATCAAGGCGATCCGCCTGCGCCACCCGTGGCGTAACACCTTCGCGGTCGTGTTGCTCATCATCGTGGCGCTGTTCATCGCTGACGCGGCGATGCGGCCGGCCTACAACTGGCCGGCGGTTGGCAAGTACCTGTTCGACCAGCGCATCTCACAGGCGGCATTTGTCACCCTGCAGCTCACGGTGTATTCGATGGTCATCGCGATCATTCTCGGTGTCGCCCTGGCCATCATGCGACTGTCACCGAACCCGGTGGTCAACAGCATCGCCTGGGTCTACCTCTGGGTGTTTCGTGGTACCCCGGTCTACGTTCAACTGACCTTCTGGGGGCTGATCGGCACGATCTACCAGTCCATCGACATCGGGCTGCCGTTCACCGAACCGTGGGTGTCGTTTCCGACCCGGGTGGCGCTGAGCGCGTTCATTCTCGCGATCGTCGGATTGGCCCTCAACGAGGCCGCTTACATGGCAGAAATCGTGCGCGCCGGCCTACTCGCGGTGGACAGCGGGCAGGAAGAGGCCGCGACGGCGCTCGGCATGAGTTGGTTCCAGACGATGGTGCGCGTGGTCATTCCCCAGTCGATGCGGGTGATCATTCCGCCGGCGGGCAACGAGGTCATCTCGATGCTCAAGACGACGTCACTCGTAACGGCTGTTCCGTTCACGCTCGAGCTGTACACGCGCTCCCGCGATATCGCCGCCGTCACTTTCGAGACGGTGCCGATGCTCATCGTCGCGTCGATCTGGTACCTGTTCTTCACCTCCATTCTCATGGTCGGCCAGTACTTTCTGGAGAAACGGTTCGCCCGCGGCATCGGTGACCGTCGTCCCGACAAGAAAGCGGATGACGCCACCGCCGCACTGACGGGCGTCACCCCGGTAATCCGCGGCGGTCAACCCACTGCCGTGCTACCGCCTACCGACCCACACAAGGGAGAACGCTGATGAGTACAGTTATCGACGCCCCCATGGTGGTCGCCGACCGCGTTTCCAAGAGTTTCGGCTCCAACGAGGTGCTCAAGAGCATCTCGCTCGAGGTCAAGCGCGGCGAGGTCATGTGCCTGGTGGGGCCCAGCGGCTCCGGCAAGTCCACTTTTCTGCGCTGCATCAACCACCTCGAGGTTGTGTCGGCCGGGCGCCTCAGCGTCGACGGTGAGCTGATCGGCTACCGCGAGGCCAACCACAAGCTCTACGAGATGCGACCGAAAGAGGCCGCTCGGCAGCGCCGTGACATCGGCATGGTGTTTCAGCGCTTCAACCTGTTTCCGCACATGACCGCGCTACAGAACGTGATGGAAGCGCCCATCCGGGTCAAGGGTCTCTCCAAGGCCGGGGTCGAAGCCAACGCTCGCGCCCTGCTCGCCCGGGTCGGCCTCGCCGAACGTGCCGACTACTACCCGGCTCATCTCTCCGGCGGCCAGCAGCAGCGGGTCGCGATCGCGCGCGCCCTGGCGATGGAACCCAAGCTCATGCTGTTCGACGAGCCCACGAGTGCGCTCGACCCCGAGCTCGTCGGCGAGGTACTGGATGTCATGCAGGGCCTGGCCCGCGACGGCATGACCATGATCGTCGTTACCCACGAGATGGGCTTCGCTCGCGAGGTCGCCGACTCGCTCGTCTTCATGGACGGCGGCGTCGTCGTCGAGAGCGGCGTACCCACCGAGGTGCTCGCCAACCCCCAGCACCACCGCACCCAGGCCTTCCTCTCCAAGGTTCTCTGACCTGCACCGGACCCGGGCCCACGCGCATAAGGTGGGCCCAGGCGCGTGACCTACCCGGCGAGCACCTTCTGGATGCGCTGCAGCGAGACCGACTCCGCCGCCTTCAGCTCCTGCGCGAACAGGCTGATACGCAACTCCTCGATCATCCAGCGGGCGCGCACGACGGGCGCCGCAGCATCCGCTTGGAGTGGCATGGTGCCACCGGCATTCTCGAACCGGGTGGTGGCGGCCTGGGTTTCATTCATCCAGACTCGGTCGCGGCTGGGATTGTCGACCAGTTTCGGCACGCGCGCGCTGACGCCGCCGAGGTAGCGCGGCAGGTGCCGCAGCTGGGCGAGTCCGGTGGCGCTGACGAATCCGGGGTAGACCAGTGCGGTGAGCTGTTGGCGGGCGTCGCTGATTCCGGGTAGCAACGCCATACTGGTCGCGGCCTTCAATGCCTTGTCAGCGGTGCGGCTCGCGGTGAGAATGCGCGCGACCAGGCCAACGGTTTCGAACATGGAGTCCATCACCACCCCAGACACCCGGTCGCGAATGGTGTCAAATTCCGCTTTCATGAACACCTGCCCGTCGGGGCGTACCCGAAAGAGCACGTCGTCGACCGCGGCGGCGAGGCAGTCTTCGAACAGAGCCTGCGTGGTCTTGTAGGGGCTCGTCGCGAGGCTGAGTTTCTCGGCAGCGGTGAGGTGCTGCTGCACATACGCGGCTGGTGATGGTGTCGCGAGCAGCAGCAGCCGACGCACGCCGCGGGGTAGCGCGCGGGCCTGCTCCAGCTCGGTGCTCATCATGCGAATGGAAACGGATGCCCCATCATCGACCAGCGTCGGATACCCGCGAATCGTGTTGTCGCCCTGCGCGGTACCGCCTAATTTCGTGTCGAGAAAGCGGGGGAGTTCGCCGAGATCCCAGGTAGTGATGCCGCTGCGCTCGATTGCATTGCTGGGCGTCGCGGAGTTGGTCGCCTTCGCGACGCTCTCCCGCACCCGAGTGCCGAGCCGTCGCTGCAGGTCGGCGAGGTCCTTGTCAGCGGCAACCGTGCGCCCGCGCTCGTCGGTTACGACGAAGGTCATGCGCAGGTGTGAGGGAACGCGGCCGAGCTCGAAATCGAGCGCCGTCACCGGCACATAGGTGAGCTTCTGAATGAGGGCGGCGAGGGTCTCGGCGAACGAGGCCTCGGGTGCCGGCACCTGATCAAGTTGTCGAGCGTGTCGAGACACGACAATGCCGGGCTCGCCGGGCAGTTCGTCGAGCAGTCGTGCTGCCCAGTCGGCCGCGGGAACGACGTTGCGCCGGATGCTCTTGGGTAGCGATTTGATCATGGCGGTCACGAGCTCGGCTCTCAGGCCCGGCACCTGCCAGTCGAAACCGTTCGGCGAGAGGCGGGCGAGCAGAGCGAGCGGAATCCGCACGGTCACGCCGTCGTCGTCTTCGCCGGGCTCGAAGCGGTAGCCGAGGCTCAGACGCTGGTCGCCCTGCTGCCAGCTCGGCGGAAAGAGCCCCTCGTCGATCTCGGGGGAGTCCTCGGCGACGAGCGCCTCGGCGGTCATGGTGAGCAGGTCGGGCGTGTCGAACCGGGCCGTGCGCCACCAGCCCTCGAAGCTCTTGGTCGATGACACGTCGGCCGGAATGCGGCGCTGGTAGAAGTCGAAGACAGCCTCATCATCGAAGAGGATGTCCCGGCGCCGGGTGCGCTCCTCCAACTCGGCGAGTTCCTCCCGCAGCCGGGCGTTGGCCCGCTCAAACGCCCACATACCGGGGTCGCCCGTCTGGCCAGGCCGACCGCCGCGGCTCGCGCTGCTGCCGACGGCCGGTGCGCCGTCCGATCGGCCGGAACCGCGCCCGCCCGAGGCGGTGTCGCCGTCGACGGAGATGCTGACGCGCTCGTTGCGCGACGGGCCAGGGCCGCCACGATCTGCTTCCCGCTCAACCGGGGACGATTGCGGTCTTGAGGCGCGGTCCCACTCGCCCTCGACGAGCGCGTGGCGAATGAAGAGCTCGCGGGCATAGGCCGGGTCGATGCGGGAGAACTGCACTCGGCGGCGGGCCACGATCGGCACACCGTAGAGGGTCACGCGTTCGTAAACGACGGCGGCGCCCTGCTTCATTTCCCAGTGCGGTTCGGAGTAGCTTCGCTTGCACAGGGTGCCGGCGAGCGGTTCGGCCCAGGCCGGGTCGACGACCGCGTTCATGCGGGCGAACAGTCGGCTGGTCTCGACCAGTTCGGCGCTCATGACCGCGTTGGGCTGTTTCTTGGCCAGGGTCGACCCGGGAAACAGCACGAAGCGTTGCTGGCGGGCACCGACGTAGTCCTTCTTGGCGACGTCTTTGAGCCCGATGTGTGAGAGCAGCCCGGCGAGCAGCGACCGGTGCACGCCGTCGGGGTTCGCGCTCGGCTCACCGAGGTGCAGGCCGAGCGGCTTGGCGAGCTGGCGCAACTGGCGTAGCACGTCGTGCCATTCGCGCACCCGCAGGTAGTTGAGGTACTCGTTCTTGCACAGTCGCCGAAAGGCACTCGAGCCCAGTTCGGACTGCTGTTTTTCGAGGTAGTTCCAGAGGTTGAGCAGGGTGAGAAAGTCGCTCGTGGGGTCGGCGAACCGGGCGTGAAACTGGTCGGCCTGGGCGCGACGTTCCAGCGGGCGTTCCCGTGGATCCTGAATGGTGAGCCCGGCGACGATCGCCATGACTTCTCGGCTCGTGCCCTGCGTCTTAGACTCGATCACCATGCGGCCAAAGCGCGGGTCGATCGGCAGCTGCGCGAGCTGTTGGCCGATGCGGGTGAGGTGCGGGGTGGCCGGGCCAGTTGCGGTGGCCGGCGTGGCGGTATCCGTTGCGGTGTTGCTGGCACGCGCCGCGCCGCGCCCGCTCCTGGTACGCCCGGCGCCCTCGGCCTCGATGGCGCCGAGTTCGGCGAGCAGGTCGAGGCCGTCCTTGATGTTGCGGGAGTCCGGTGGGGTCAGAAACGGGAACGAGGCGATGTCGCCGAGGCCGAGCGAGATCATCTGCAGAATGACGGCGGCGAGGTTGGTGCGCAGAATCTCCGGCTCGGTATACTCCGGTCGGCGCATATAGTCTTCTTCGGAATACAACCGAATTGCGATACCGTCGCTGGTTCGCCCACTGCGGCCACTGCGCTGGTTGCCCGAGGCCTGCGAGATCGCTTCGATCGGCAGTCGTTGCACCTTGGAGCGCACGCTGTACCGGCTGATGCGCGCGGTTCCCGCGTCGATGACGTAGCGGATGCCCGGCACCGTCAGGCTGGTCTCGGCGACGTTGGTCGCGAGCACGATGCGCCGTTTGACCCCCGCCACGGTCGATGGCTGGAACACCCGGTGCTGGTCGGCCGATGACAGGCGGCCGTAGAGCGGCAGCACTTCGGTCGGGTTGCGGCTGGCCGAGGAGGCGTACTTGCCCTGCAGCGCGTCGGCGGCGTCGCGAATCTCGGTCTCGCCGGAGAGAAAGACGAGCACGTCGCCGTTCGATTCTCGTTCGAGCTCGTCGAGAGCCGCGGTGATGCCCTCGATGTAGTCGCGGTCGACCGGGGGAGCGGCATCCGTGGTGTCGTCATCGTCGTCGATGCCGGGCTCGGCCACGAGCGGTCGGTAGCGAATCTCGACCGGATAGGTGCGTCCGGACACCTCGACGACCGGTGCCGGGGTGCCGTCGGCGGCCGCAAAGTGCTTTGCAAAACTGGCCGGGTCGATGGTGGCCGAGGTGATGATGAGCTTGAGATCGGGGCGCTTGGGCAGCAACTGCCGCAGGTAGCCGAGCAGAAAGTCAATGTTGAGGCTGCGCTCGTGCGCCTCGTCGATGATGATCGTGTCGTATTTGCGCAGCATGCGATCGCGGTGAATCTCATTCAAGAGGATGCCGTCGGTCATCAACTTAATGCGGGTGTCAGTGCCGACCTTGTCGGTGAATCGCACCTGGTAGCCGACCAGTTGGCCGACCTCCTGGCCGAGTTCCTCGGCGATGCGCTCGGCAATGGTGCGCGCGGCGAGCCGGCGTGGCTGGGTGTGGCCGATGTTCTTGCGGCCGAGTTCGAGACAGATCTTGGGCAACTGGGTGGTCTTGCCCGACCCGGTCGATCCGGCGACGATGACGACCTGGTTGTCGCGGATGGCGCGGGCGATGTCGTCCCGACGCTGGCTGACCGGCAGTTCGGGCGGGAAGGTGATATTCAGCGTTTCCATGAAGTGTCAATGTTACTTCGCCCTCATCCGTGCCGTGAAAGCACGCGCAGCTGGCCTGCTGGCCTGCTGGCCTGCTGGCCTGCTGGGGGCGTTGGCGTTTTCGCGGTCAGTGAACATTGGGTGCGGGGGGAGGTAAGCCGAGAATCGGGCTAATAGGGTTGGTGCATGACGAAATCTGTACCCACCATCACCCTCAACGACGGCCACACGATTCCGCAGCTCGGTTTCGGCGTGTTCAAGGTCGAACCCGATGAAACCACCCGCATCGTGTCCGACGCGCTCTCGGTCGGCTACCGCCACATCGACACCGCCGCCATCTACGGCAACGAAGAGGGCGTGGGCACGGCGCTTGCCGCCTCGGGCATCGACCGCTCCGAGCTGTTCATCACGACCAAGCTCTGGAACGACCGTCAGGGCACCGAGAGCGCCTTCGACGCGTTCGAGGAGAGCCTCGAGAAGCTCGGCCTCGACTATGTTGACCTCTACCTGATCCACTGGCCGGCCCCGGCGAATGACAAGTTCGTCGAGAGCTGGAGGGCCCTCGAAAAGATTCAGGAGTCCGGCCGCACCCGCTCCATCGGAGTCTCCAACTTTCTGGTGCCGCACCTCGACCGCCTGCTGCACGAGACGAGCATCGTTCCCGCTGTCAACCAGATCGAGCTGCACCCGGCGCACCAGCAGCCCGAGGTCGCAGCGTTTGCCCGCGAAAACGGCATTGACATCGAGGCCTGGGGTCCCCTCGGCCAGGGTAAGTATCCCTTGTTCGAGGAGCAGGTGATAGCGGATGCTGCCGACACGCACGGCAAGTCGCCCGCGCAGATCGTCATTCGCTGGCATCTGGAGGTCGGCAACATTGTGTTCCCCAAGTCGAACCGGGTGGAGCGCATGGCGGAGAACTTCAACGTGTTCGACTTCGAACTCACTCACACCGAGGTCACCATGATCTCCGCGCTCGAGCGCTCCGGACGGGTCTCGGCCCACCCCAACGAGGTGAACTAGCCCGCAGCATCCGCTTGTATCGAGTGGCCCCGCAGACTGCCCGTCTGTCGGAGCCACTTTTTTTCCGGGCACCGGCGTACATTGGAATGCGCGGCGTTTGATAAGGCGCGGGCACGCGCGAGGTCGTCGGCAACGCCTTCGGTATTGCGAGCGCGGTCGGTGGCATGCGCCGTAAGATCTGGGCATGGCCGGTGGGGATCGTCGGTAACGCGCTGCTGTTCACGGTGTTTCTGGGTGCTGTGTTCGGCACACCCAACCCGGTCAACCTGCTCGGCCAGGCCGGCCGTCAGATCATGTTCATCGTCGTGGCGGTTTTCGGCTGGGTGCGATGGCAGCGCAGCCGCGACTCAACGGTGCACATCGCCGTCGCGCCACACTGGGCCGGCAACCGCACCCGTATCCTGCTCGTTCTGGGCCTGGTCGCCGGCACCCTCGTACTCACGCCCATCTTTCGCGCTCTTGGCTCGTTCGAACCGGTCTGGGCGGATGCCTGGATCTTCACCGGTTCCCTGCTCGCCACCTATGGCATGGCCAAGGGCTGGACCGAATTCTGGCTGGTCTGGGTGGCCGTCGACGTGGTCGGTGTGCCCCTGCTGATCAGCGCCGGCTACTATGCCTCCGCCGTGCTCTACCTGTTCTATGGAGCCTTCACCCTCGTTGGATTCCTGGTCTGGGTGCGAGTACAACGCCGGCAGGACGCACTTTTCGGCGCTGTCTAGCGGCAGGTTCCGCTCGCCCCTCCCTGCAGTTTGGGAGCACAATGGAGCATGCCCAACCGACTTGCCGACGCCATCAGCCCCTACTTGCGAAGCCACGCCGACAATCCGGTCGACTGGTTCGGCTGGGGCGAGGATGCGTTCGTTGAAGCACACGAGCGGGATGTGCCCGTGCTTGTGTCGATCGGGTATTCGACCTGCCACTGGTGCCATGTCATGGCCCGGGAAAGTTTTAGCGACCCGGCAATCGCCGAGTATCTCAACGCCCACTTCGTCAGTATCAAGGTTGACCGCGAGGAGCACCCCGATGTCGACGCGAGCTACCTCGCCGCTGCGAGTGCCTTCACCGACGGACTCGGCTGGCCGCTCAACGTGTTCGTCACGCCCGACGGGCAGGCGTTTCACGCGGGAACGTACTTTCCGCCGGTCGCTCTGGCGGGGCATCCATCGTTTCGTGATGTTCTGACCGCGGTGACGACGGCCTGGCTCAGCCGCCGCGCCGAGGTGACGGCCGGCGCCGCGCGGGTGGCCGAAATGCTCAGCGAGTCGGCGCGCGACCTCGCCGCGGGGGCAGCGCCTGGCGCCGCAGGCTCCGCGACTGGTGCGCAGCCCGGCGCCGATGCGCTCGACCGCGCTGTCGCCGAACTGGTCGGGTATGAGGACGCCCGGTTTGGCGGCTTCGGCGGCGCGCCGAAGTTTCCGGTGGCCCCGGCACTCTCCTTTCTGCTCGGACACGGTTCTCTGCTGCGACACGGGGACGGGAACGCCCGCAGCGCCAAGGCCGCCGGCGGGCAGAGCGACGACGGACCGACCCTCGCCCTGCGCACCCTCAAGCTCATGGGCGCGTCACCGCTGCGGGACCCGATCGAGGGCGGCTTCTTTCGCTACGCGGTCAACCGCAACTGGAGCGACCCGCACTACGAACGCATGCTCTACGACAACGCCCAGCTGCTCAGCCTGTACACGCGCGCCTGGATGCTCACCGGAGCGGCCTGGGCTCGCCACGTCGCAGAGGGAATCGCCCGCTTTCTCTGCGACGTGATGCAACTGCCGGGCGGCGGGTTCGCGAGCGCCCAGGACTCCGAGAGCACCGTCGACGGCCAACGAGTCGAGGGCGGCTACTACGCACTCGAACAGAACGACCGCCTCCGGCAGGCCCCGCCGGCTCTCGACGAGAAGGTGCTGACCGGCTGGAACGGTCTCGCGATCCAGGCTCTCGCCCGAGCCGGCTTCGCCTTCAACCAGCCCCACCTCGTTGACGCCGCCCGCCGCGCAGCAAACTATCTGCGCGAGCACCACGAGCGCGCCGACGGCACCCTCGTCCGCGCGTCGGTTGACGGACCTGCCTCCGGCGGCCGCACCTCCAACGCGAAAGCCACGCTGGAGGACTATGGCATGTACTCACGGGGTCTCCTCGAACTCGCACTCGTCACCGGCGACGTGACCTACGCCATCCAGGCTCGTCACCTGCTCGAGAGCACACTGTCGGGCACCACCGACCGGCCCGTCGCGCCGACCCTCGTGCCGGCGGCAACGCCCCGGGGTGACGTCGCCGGCCCGGCTCTATCCGCCGCCACGACCGCGGCACCCGCCTTCCGCCCGCCGCACGGCGCAGATCCGGTGCTCACCGCGCAGGGCCTGGTCAGCGCCGTCGACCCCTCCGAGGGCGCCTATCCGTCCGGACTGTCCGCCACGGCCGACGCTGCCCTGTTGCTGCACTTCCTCACCGGCGACGACCGTTATCGGCGGGCGGCGCAGGCCGGCCTCGGTCCGGTCTCCGCCCTCGCGCCCGACCGTCCGCTCGCGTTTGGCGCTGCCCTGCGCCTGTTCGATGAGCTGGGGGGCCCGATCGAGCAGCTCGTGATCGTCTCGCCCGACCGGCCCGGCCCGTCAACCCCACCGGTCGCCACCGCGTACCCCGTCACCCTGCAGGACCTGGCCCGACGCCACCCGGCGGGAGTCGTCGCATCCGTTTCAGAATCCCAGGCCGGGGCGTTCGCCGCCGCCGGATTCGACCTGTTCGCGGCACGCACCGCACCGAGCGGCCAGCCCACGGCCTACCTCTGCCGTGACTTCGTCTGCCGATTGCCGATCACCGACCCGGCAGAACTGTCGCCGCTGCGTTCTTGAGCGAGATTGCCGCTGAACAGCAACAATCGGGCCGAGAAACGGATGCCGCAGCATTCGTTTCGCCGGCGCCGACCGGTCGATCAGTGGGCGCAGCAAATTACCGACATCGGGACGTAGACTGACTACGAGCGCCCACGGCGTTTCACCGAACGCCAGTCGCCCATTGAGAACTTCGTCACTTCTCGAGAAGATCGTCGCTGCGAAACACACTGAAGCATCCACGCCGACGCAGTCGGCCGCACTCCTCGGGTTCAGCCCTGGCCGGCCCGCGATTGAGTGCTCCACTTTTTCAAGGAGGACCATGGCGACACGCGATATTCCGGACGCACAAGCGGATGTTTCCGACCGGGGTCACTCCGATACGTTCGGTGGCGATATCTTTGGCACCGACGCCTTTCGCCCCGACTCTGTGGGTTACGACTCGAGCGAGCCGGAACCCCCGACCAACACCGGTTTGATCCCGACCCTGTCGCTCAGCGGTGAGCCCGAGTTGGTGTTGATCACACCGGATGCCCGCACCCGCCGGTTTGACCGCGACGACCTTGTCGTGCGGAAGGGCGAGATTGCCCTCATCAATGGTCACTACACGCCGCACGAGTCCATGGTGAAAGACCTCGTCGCAGTGTACGACGCCCTCACCAACGCCGGCGTCGACTTTGTGCTCGTGCGCGGCGACCACAACCGTCCAGTCATCGCCGTGGACCGCAAACGGCGCAAGGAAATAACCAAGGTTCTCGCCACGGCGTTCGCCAACGAGCCCTTCTACGCCAAGCCCTTGGACGGCAACGTGAGCCAGCCGTTTCTGCTCGCCGACGGCGCGCTCACGGCGCTGCGCAAGTCTTCCGTTTTTCGGGTCTACCGGCCGCGCATCGAACCGATCGGTCGCCTGCGCTACGGCGCCCAGACCGCGTTCCAATTTGAGCTGTGGCGGTTCGGCGAAGACGAAATCATCGCCCCGGTCGAAAATGCCCTCATGCGCACCCGGCTGCCGCGCTCCGAAGCCCGCGAGACCACGATCGACCTGTACGGGCGCACCTGGCTGACCCTGCAGAACATGTTTGATGACCTGGCCAGCGACGTCTCCTTCGACATCGATCTCGTGTTCAGCTGGGTCGACGGCTCGAGCGACGAGTTTCAGCGGGAACGTGCCAAGCGTATGAAGGCCTACGTTGTCGGCGAAGGCGACGATTCCGACGCCCGTTTTCGGCAGATCGACGAGCTCAAGTACGCGCTACGCAGCGTGTACATGTTCGCCCCGTGGATTCGACGCATCTTCATCGCCACCGACTCGCCCGCGCCCGAGTGGCTCGCCGAACACCCCCGCGTGACCATCATGCGCAGCGAAGACTTCTTCGTGGACACGAGTGTGCTGCCCATTCACAATTCGCACGCCGTAGAAAGCCAGCTGCACCACATTCCCGGGCTGGCGGAGCATTTTCTCTACTCCAACGACGACATGTTCTTCGGCCGTCCTGTCGGTCCCGAGCTGTTCTTCTCGCCGGGCGGAGTGACCAAGTTTGTGGAGGCATCCACTCGTATCGGTCTCGGCGAGAACGACCCGACCCGCAGCGGTTTCGAGAACGCCGCCCGCGTGAACCGGGCGCTGCTGCGCGGTCGATTCGGCAAGGTCACCACCCGGCACCTGGAGCACACGCCGGCACCGATGCGTCGGAGCGTGCTGCTGGAACTGGAGCGGGAGTTTCCCGAGGACTTCAGTCGCACCGCGGCGAGTCGTTTTCGTTCGGCGACCGACATCTCGGTCACCAATTCGCTCTACCACTACTACGCCTTGATGACCGGTCGTGCGGTCGCGCAGACACAGGCGCACTCGCTATACATCGAGACGACCCTGCGCATCGCCCTGCGGCAGATGAATCACCTGCGCAAGCGTCGCGACCAGGACATGTTCTGCCTGAACGACGGCAGTCACCCGGAGATTTCGACCGAGGTGCGCCGCGGTGCGGTCACCGAGTTTTTGGAGCTGTACTTTCCGATCGTGGCGCCGTGGGAACGGACCAGTGTCGCAACTAGTGCAGAACCGGGATCGGCCTGGTCATTGGCGGCTCGCGCAATGCAGGCAGAGTTTCCGACGGCTTGATCTCGACGCCGGAAGCGCGCAGTCGACGCGCGCTTTCGGCGGCATCGACATAGTCGAGCGTCGGATAGTGGCCGAGCGGCACCACGGAGTGCAGCACGGTGCCCGGGTAGACGTGCACGAGGTTGAACGCGCGGGCGCCGTCACGACCGAGGGTCCCTCCGACGGGAACGTTGAGGTCCTGCGTGTAGCAGGTCGCCGACGACACCGACACAGGAATGCCGGCGAACACCGCCATTGACGAGTAGTGCAGGTGTCCGGCGATGATGCTACGCACGTCCGTGCCGCTCAGGACCGCGGCCAGACGGTCCTGATCGCGCAGTTCCACCGCGGTGGCGAGGTCGAGCACGCTCGGGATCGGTGGGTGGTGCATGGCCAGAATCGTGCCGTCCGGTGCCGGCACACGCAATTCGTCGGCGAGCCAGAGCAACTGCTGGTCGGACACCGCGCCGTGGTGGTGGCCTGGCACCGAGGTGTCGAGCGTAATCAGACGCAGACCATTGAGGTCGTACGACCGGTCAACGGGAGCTTCGCTCGGCAGTTGATCGAGCAGTTCGGCGCGGAACGCCGAACGGTTGTCGTGATTGCCCATCACCCAGATGACGCGGGCGCCGAGCCGGGCCGCCGCGGGTTCGACGATCTCGCGCAGGAGCTCGTAGGCGCCCGGCTCACCCTTGTCGGCGAGATCGCCGGTGAAGACGATGGCTTGGGGGCGGGCGCCGGAGGCCTCAACCTCGGCGAAGAGTTCGGCCAGATGCGCTTCACCGTTGACGCTGCCATAGAGCTTCGAACCCCCCGCCAGCAGGTGGGTGTCGCTCAGGTGTAACAAGAAGTGGTCCGGCCGGGGGTACTCAGCCGTTCGAATGCTCACGGAGCGTCCATTCGTTTGTCGCGGGCGTGCTCTGCGGGCATGCCGTCACGATGATTGAGCCTATTCGATCAGAAGTTCTTGAACAACGGGTGTACGCCACGCATCAATCGTGCGTCCCTTGGGGTAAATGGGCAAGGAGCTCTCTCGCCTGGTCGCGGCGAGGTGCGGGCTCCCAGCATCGCAGTAGCTCCCCGAAACGCTGTGCCTCCCAGAAACGCTGTGGCATGCTTGACCGTGCGCAACCGGTCAAGTCTCAGCTCCCTCCGACAGGGATCGCTCGGGTACCTCGCCGGAGCCGCGCTGACCACGGTCGCCTTTATCGGTCTCTACCTGTTCTTTGTGCGCAGCCACGCCGGCCAGGAGGCCGACCAGCTCGCCTATGACGGCGCCGAATTCGGCCGACGGAGCATCACACCGTTCACCGGCCGAGTGCTCGACTCGGTGCCGGATGTCGCCGTGGCGTTTGGAGTGGTACTGACCGCGGTCATCGCGCTCGTGCGCCGCAACTGGCGCAACCTGATCGTCGCGCTCGTCGCTGGCGGAGCGGCGACGGCCTCGGCTCAACTGCTGAAATATGGAATTCTGGCCCGCCCTGACCTGGCGGTCGAGGGCTACGCCGGAAACTCATTCCCATCCGGGCATACCACTGTGGCGGCGGCATCCGCTCTCGTCGTGTTCCTGGTCGCGAGCCCGCGGATGCGCCCGATGGTCGCCGGCTGGGGAACCGCCTTCGCCGTGCTGGCCGGCGTAGCGACGCTCGCCAACCAGTGGCATCGACCGAGCGACGTGATCGCCGCCCTGCTCTGGGTCGCCCTGTGGGGATGCCTCGCCGGAGCCGTGCTGGCCTGGCCGCGCGTGGGCGTCGTACCGCGAGCGGATGCTGCGGCTCTCGCCCAACCAGCAGCCCCGCGCCGGACGTTCACTGGACTGCGTCAGTCGACTATTCGCGGCATTCGTTGGCTGTCGATCGGCTGTGGCGGGCTCTCTGCCGTGGCCTTCATCGCCACTCTGGTACTGAACAGCAGCCTGTTTGACAGTGTCGGAACGCTCGGCACGATCGTCGCCTACCTCGGCGGTGTCGCGGCCATCGTCACCGCCGGGCTGCTGCTGGCGCTCAGCGGAACCCGTCTGTTCGCCCGGCTGCCCTAGATTCTGTTCGCCCGGCTGCCCCAGATTCTGTCCGCCCGGCTGCCCCAGATTCGTAAAGTTGGGGTGTACTCAATCGAAGTCGCGTGCGAGACTGACTCATGGCCGTCACGCTGAGAGCGATCCAGACCCTAGTTCCCCCGACGATTCTGATTCAAGAGCAGGTGCGCGACATCTTTGCCGCCCAGCCCGGACTCAGCCGGCTGGCTCAACGGCTGGTCAGCACGAGTTTCAACGTGTCGGGCATCGAGACCCGGCATACCGTGATCGCCGAGCTCACCCTCGACAACGATGAGACCGAACCGCAGTTCTTCGATTCAAAGCAGCAGCTTCTGCTCGTGCCGAGCACCCGGGTACGCAACGAGCTGTACATCACGGAGGCCACCAAACTCTTTGTCGAAGCGGGGCGCCGGGCGCTCGCCGCCTGCCCCGACGTCCGACCGGAAGACGTGACCCACGTCGTCACCGTCTCCTGCACCGGGTTCTATGCCCCCGGCCCTGACTACATGCTCGTGCGAGAGCTCGGCCTGCGAGCCAGCACCCAGCGTTACCACCTCGGATTCATGGGCTGCTACGCCGCCATGCCGGCCCTCCGCACCGCGAAGCAGTTCGTCGAAGCCGACCCGAACGCGGTCGTGCTCGTGGTCAGTGCCGAACTCTGCTCACTACACCTGCGCACCTCGAGCGACCCCGACACGATCGTGGCGTCCTCACTGTTCTCCGACGGCGCGGCCGCCGGCATCGTCAGCGCCCGGCCGCCGCTGCCCGGCGAAAAAGCACTCGGCCTCGACCTGTTCGAAACGGTCATCACCCCGGTCGGCGAGGGCGACATGGCCTGGAAAATCGGCGATGAGGGCTTCGAAATGATTCTGAGCACCTACGTGCCGCACATCATCGACGAACACATCGAGGGCGCCCTTGCCCCGCTGTTCGCCCGTGATGCGGCCATCACCGGGCAGCTCGCCGCTCCTCGCGAAGCGGATTCCGCCGCATACTCTGCCGGTACCGTCGCGACCCTCCTCGCCCCGGTTCTCACCCTCGCTCCCGCCGCCTCGCTCAGCTCGGTAATCGAACACTGGGCGATCCACCCCGGCGGCCGCAGCATTCTCGACAAGACCGAGGCGAAGCTCGAGCTGCGCGCGGACCAACTGGTGCCCTCGAGGGAGACGCTGCGCACCAACGGCAACATGAGCAGCGCGACGATTCTGTTCGTGATGAAGGCCATTCTCGACGGCCCAGCCACCGCCGATGGCGAACGGGTCTGCGCCATGGCGTTCGGCCCGGGGCTCACCGTGGAATCCGGCCTGATGACCGTGATCGAGGGCTGAATGGTCCTTCCCTCATTGCGTGTGCGGGCTCACGGAGCAGCAGAGATCATGGATTCTCCGCTGTGCGATCCGGCCATGCTCACCCGCACCTACCAGGATTTTCGCGTGGTCAACGCGGTCGTGTCGGGCTGGTGGAGGATCTATCGCCGCAGCATTCGCCCCGCCTTGTCAACCACGACCGAAGCGACGCTGCTCGACGTCGGCTCGGGCGGCGGCGACGTCTCGCGGGCGCTGGCCCGCTGGGCGGTACGCGACGGTCTTCGGCTGAGGGTGACCGGCATCGACCCGGATGCCCGCGCGCACCTGTTCGCGACCAGCCAGTCGCGAATTGCCGGGCTGTCGTTTCGGCGGGCGCTCAGCTCGGACCTCGTCGCTGAGGGTGCGCGCTTCGATTTCGTGGTCTCGAACCATGTGCTGCACCACCTCAGCGTTGCTGAACTGAAAGGGTTGCTCGTGGATTCAGAGGATCTCGCCCGTCGCCGGGTGCTGCACGCCGACCTGGAACGCTCCAACATCGCCTATCTCGGGTTCGCGGCGGCGACCTGGCCGTTCTTTCGGCACTCCTATATTCGCCCCGACGGCCTCACCTCGATTCGCCGCAGCTACACGCCGGTCGAGCTACGGGCGGCGGTTCCCGCCGGGTGGACGGTATCGCGAGGCCTGCCGTCCCGGCTCGTACTGAGCTGGGACGCGCCGAATGCGTGACGTCGTTATCGTCGGCGGGGGTCCGGTCGGCACGATGCTTGCCTGCGTGCTGGCCGTAGGCGGACTGGATGTCGAGGTGCTCGAGCAGCGGGAGCAGCCGTCGCTCCGCTCGAGGGCGATCGGTATCCACCCGCCGTTGCTGCGCGCCCTCGCCGGTATCGGTGTCGCCGACGCCGTGCTCGAGCGGGCTGTGCGGATTCCCGCGGGGGAGGTGCGCTGCGACGGCCGGAGGCTCGGGAAGATGTCGTTCGAGCGGGCTGCGCCGGGGTATCCGTTCGTCGTCGCCCTGCCGCAATACGAGACGGAGGCCCTGCTGCTCGGCCGGTTCGAGCAGTTGCGGCCCGACCGGTATCGCAGCGGCGTAACGGTCACCGGGGTTCAGTGCCGCGGCGACGCCGTCGAACTCTCGACCGACTCTGGCCCGATCGAGGCCCGCTATGTGATCGGCGCGGACGGTGCGCGCAGTGGGGTGCGCCAAGCGGCCGGCATTGCCTGGCGGCAGCTCGGCCGTCACGAAACCTATCTCATGGGTGACTTCGCCGACCCCGGACCGAGCGACACCGGTGCGGTGCTCTATTTCGAGCGCGGCGGGGTGGTCGAGTCGTTTCCGCTGCCCGGTGCCCGACGCCGCTGGGTGGCGATGACCGATTTTCTGGCCGCGAATGCCGACAGCGCCGACCTGGCCGCGCTCATCCGTCATCGAACAGGAGTGAGGGTTGCCGAGCCGCTCGGAGCGGCCAGCGCGTTCGCCGTGCAGCAGAGGCTCGCGGGGCGGATGCACTCGGAGCCGCTGGGGGAGGGGCCGTCGCGCGCGGGGCATTGGCGCCCCGGGCCGCTGCCTCAGCCGCGGCCCGCCGGCCGCATCGTGCTGGTCGGCGACGCGGCACACCAGATCAGTCCGATCGGCGGGCAGGGCATGAACCTCGGCTGGCTCGACGCCGTTGCACTCGCGCCGGCGCTGCAGCGGGCGCTGCTGGCGCCGGGGGAGGCGGCATCCGTGCTGGCCGACTACGACCGTACCCGCCGCGACGCCGCTCGCCGTGCGGTCCGGCAGGCAGCATTCAACATGCAGATGGGCCGGCCGGCGCACGGCCTGCGGCTTGGCGCTCGCAACGCCCTCGTGCGCTCGCTCACGCTGCCACCGGCCAACGAGCTCGTGGCCCGGGCATTCACCATGCGCTGGCTGTGACGGGGCGTCGGCCGCGCATCGAGTTGAATGGACGGGTGACTTCTGCAACTCTTATTTCCCGCCTGCGCACCGACCTTGCCGCCGCCCACTTCTCGGTTCCCGGCCTGACCGGCTTGTGGGGCATCGAAGCGGATGCCGCCCTCCGCCGCAATCAGCGGGTTCCGGCCCGGCGGGCGCTCGCCGCGCTCGCCACCACGCTCGACCGGAACGAGCCCGCCGCGACTCTTGCCCGGCTGTTCCTGCTCGGGGACGCGGTGCCGCGCGCCGACCTCGATGCCGCGTTGCCGGCTCTTGGGGCGGCCGGAGCCGAGCAACTCGGGCTCGTCAGAGCGGTCGATGGAATTGATCGACCGCCCGCTGTCGAACGTGCCGGCGCAAGAGGCGTGACCGCACCGGATGCGCTCCTGTGCCCGCTCGTCGACCTGCGCCCGTACAGCTTCATCGACGCCCACGGGGCCGGCAGCTGGTGGATCGTGAGCGACCTGGGGGAGTTGGCGCTGGGGCATCCGCTCGGCGAAACACACGTTCTCGGCATCGGCGGCGCCTCGCGCACCCTCAGCGCACTCATGATGCCGACCCCGGTGGAGCGCGCGCTCGACATCGGCACGGGATGCGGAATTCAGGCCATGCACGCCTCTCGGCACGCCGAGTGCGTCGTCGCGACCGACATCTCGGTGCGTGCGCTCGAACTCGCGGCGCTGAACGCCGAGCTGAACGACATCTACAACATCGAATTTCGGTTCGGTAGCCTGTTCGAGCCGGTGATCGGGGAGCGGTTCGACCACATCATTTCGAATCCGCCGTTCGTGATCACGCCGCGGGCCGAGGGGGTGCCGAGCTACGAGTATCGCGACGGAGGGATGGTCGGCGACGCCCTGGTCGAGGCCGTTGTGCGCGGGGCTGCTGATCATCTCACTCCCGGCGGCGTCGTCCAGTTGCTCGGCAACTGGGAATACCACGACGAAACGGATGCCTTCGAGCGGCTCGAGCACTGGCTCACGCCGGAAGCCGGAGAATCTGCGACGGCTCGTGCAGCGCTCGACGCATGGATCATTGAACGTGAGGTACAGTCACCGGGTGAGTATGCCGAGACCTGGATTCGCGACGGCGGCACCCGCCCCGGCCCCGACTTCGACCGGCTGTACAACGCCTGGCTGAACGACTTCGAGACGCGCGGTGTACGCCGGGTCGGGTTCGGCTACCTGCTGCTGCGGCTGCCGACAGACGCAGAGCCCCGAGGAATGCCCGACGAAACTCTGAGCGTGGCGTCCGCCACCGAACCCACCCTGCGCCGCCTCGAACGGTTGCCCGACGCCCTCGGTCACAACCCGGCTGGGCTCGGCGCGCACCTCGCCGAGTGCCTCGCGGCGCACGACTGGCAGGCACAAACGGATGACGCGCGCCTGTTGCAAACGAATCTCACCGTGGCCTCTGACGTCACCGAAGAACGCCACTACTGGCCAGGTCAGCAGGATCCGACACTCATGACCCTGCATCAGGGCAGCGGATTCGGCCGTTCGGTTTCGCTCGACACCGCTCTGGCCGGGCTGGTCGGCGCCTGCGACGGCGACCTCGCCGTCGGCGCCATCATCGGAGCTCTCGCCCAGTTACTCGACGCCGACGAGGCCTTGCTGAGCGGCGAACTGCTGCCGAGGGTACGCGAGCTGCTGGCCGACGGCTTCCTGACAGTGTCGCCGCCCAGCACCACCGGCTCGGGCGCGGGGCGCTAACCTGACGCAATGACTCTTGCCCACGCGCTCCCGGCCGCCCTCGACCTCGGTGGGCGTACGGCGCTCGTCACCGGGGCGGGCAGCGCCGCCGGTATCGGCTTCGCAGCAGCACGGATGCTCGGCGAACTCGGCGCTCGGGTGATCCTCACCGGCACCACGGCGCGGGTGCACGACCGCGCGCAGGAGCTGGCCGCAGACGGCCTCGATGCCATCGGAATCGTCTGCACCCTCGACTCGGTCGCGGGTGCCGCAGGGCTGGAGGCGGCGCTCGCTGCGAGCGGGCACCAACCAACGATCCTCGTGAACAACGCCGGTATGGTCGCGGTCGGGGACGCCGAGATGGGCCACGGCGACATTCTGACCAGCCCCGCCGAGTGGGATCACGGCCTCGCTATCAACCTGTCCACGGCGTTTCACGCCACGCGCACCGTGATCGGTTTCATGCGCGCGGCCGGCTGGGGCCGCATCGTGACGGTGTCGAGCGTCAGCGGAACGATCATGGCGAGCCGCGGCGATATCGCCTACTCCGCGGCCAAGGCCGGGCTGGTTGGGCTGGCCCGTGCCCTCGCCGTCGACGAGGCAGCAGCCGGCATCACGTCAAACGTCGTCGCCCCGGGCTGGATCGCGACCGGCTCCCAGCTCACGAGCGAAGCTCTGGAAGGTGCCCTTGTTCCGGCCGCACGCAGCGGGACGCCGGGGGAGGTCGCATCCGTCATCGCGTTTCTCGCCTCGCCGGGGGCCGCCTACGTCACCGGGCAGGTGATCGTCGTCGACGGCGGAAACTCCGTGGCCGAGGAACGCCGCCCGTCCTGAGCCGTGGCCTGTTGGGTCGACGCGGTGCCGGCGGACGCTGACACGAATCTCCTGAACCAGCCCCCAGCTGCCCGCGGGGCGGCAATGACAACTCAAATCGGTAACGTCGTCGTCTCAGCCCGAGGCTTCGGGGCGGTCTGCGGTAGTTTGGTCTCATGACTGGCGCCGGATTGAACCACTGCGGGCGCAGACCCGAGATCCGCCGTTCTGAACCAGGCCAATCGTGAAGCGGCGCACTTTTCTGCTCGGCACGGCGTCGGGTTTTTCCGTGTTGGCCCTCGCGGCCTGCGTGACGCCGGCGCCGGTGCCGACGACATCCGCTTCACCCACCACTCTCACACCGTCGCTGGTGCCCCAACCAGTGACGGTCTCCCGCACCAACTGGTCGGCTGACGCCTTCTCCCGCGGATCCTTCAGCTACGCCGCCGTCGGCGCCACGCCCGAGCACCGAGCGGCCCTCGGCCAGGCCGTCGACGCCCGCGTATTTTTCGCCGGCGAAGCGACCGCGGTCGATGAGCCAGGCACCGTTCAGGGCGCCCGAGCTTCGGGCCTTCTCGCGGCCAGCCAGGTGCGGGATGTCGCGGCTCCCGGCGAGCGCATCACGATCGTCGGCGCCGGAATCGCCGGCATCACCGCCGCGCGCGAACTCGTCGACGCCGGCTTCAGCGTGCTCGTCATCGAGGCCCGCGACCGCATCGGCGGACGCATCGACACGGTCAATGGCGACTGGCCCTTTCCGATCGAACGCGGCCCCTCGTTCGTGCACCGTAGCTCCGTCACTGCTCTGGACGACGAGCTGACCGCTCTCGGGGTGACGCTGTTGCCGTTCGTGCGTACCCCCGAGGTGCGCACCCGAGCCGGTGCCGTCGTCACGGTGTCCCCGCTCGGCGCGCAGGTCGTCGCAGGTGCCCTCGACTGGGCTGCCGACCAGCAGCAGGACGTCTCGGTCGAACGTGCGCTGATCGACTCGGGCGAAGCCAACCTCTCGAAAACCCCGAACGCCGACGGCCTCTCGGATGCCGACTGGCTCGAGTACGAAATCGCCACGAAGCTAAAGATCGAAACCGGGGCCACCCCGAGCCAGCAATCGGCCTGGTACACGACCGACATCGCGAGCGCCGACGACGACCAGATCGTGGTCGGCGGCTATGCAACGCTGCTGACCAGTGACGCGGAGGGCCTCGAGCTGCTGCTCTCGAGCGTGGTCAACCGTGTTGCCCACGACGACCGCGGTGTGAGCCTGCGACTCGGCACCGGCGAGTCGCTGTCGGCCGATCGCGTCATCGTGACGGTGCCGCTTGGTGTGCTGAAGAACGCGGCGATCGAGTTTTCGCCCGCGCTGCCGTTCGCCCACCGCGGTGCCATCGCCGCCCTCGGCATGGGCCTGGTCGACAAAATCTGGCTGCGCTTCGACGTGCCGTTCTGGGATACCGCGGCCCGCCTCTGGACCATCGTCGGCGAAGACGCCGACTTTCCGGTCTGGGTCAACATGATGCCGCTCACCGGCGAACCCGTCCTCTTGGGCATGGTCGCCGCCGAAAACGCAACCCGGCTGTCCGAACTCGACGACGAAGCTTTTCTCGCGGCCGCGCTCACCGCGCTCGAACCGTTCCTCGCGGAGCCCAAACAGTAGCTCAGGCGCGCCAAGGCGCAAGCAGGTGGCGCGGCATCCGCCTGATCCGGGTGAGCCAGGTGAGCAGCGAAGCAATGCCGGTAATGATTCCCACAGTGATCAGGCAATAGAACACGGTCTCACCGGGGCCGCTCACCTGGCGGGCGTCGAGAAAGAAGTACGGGTACCATCCCACGATCGGTCCGCGAAGGAGCGTGAAGACCAGCCAGAACACGGGGAACACGATGGCCCAGCCGAGATATTTCCAGGGTAGGCGGGCCTTGAACGGGTCCACGATCCAGTCGATGAGGGCGCAGAGCGGAATCACGAAGTGCAGTAGCTGGCTCGACCACGGCACCTCGATCGAGTAGTTCGCCCCCGACGATTGCCAGACGATGATGCCGTAGACGACGCCAGAGACCAGAATGTAGGTCGTGACCATGGCCCGCAACATGTCGAGCCAGGCCGGGTCGGTGGGCCGTCGTAACGCGACCACGGCGGCCGTCACGAAGACGAAAACCGACGCAATGGCGCTCTGCACCGTGAAATAGCTGAAAAAATTGGTAATCGCAAACGTGGTCACACCGAGGGTGTACCGAAAATAGCCGATCAGGGCGACGAGCCCGCCCGCTGCCAGTCCGAGGCGCGCCAAACCGAACGCGGTGCGCGCTGTCATTCCCATCCCCCGGCGGGACTCGTGCGCGCGGTCATAGGACAACGCTACGCCAGCGCTGGGCGGCCCCCGACCTCAGCCGGTGATCTGAAACTCCCGTTCGCCCGTTGCAGCGATATCGCTCACCTCGAGCGCGGTCACAACGGCATAGCGCGGGCCGACCTGCAACCAGGCCAGCATGCGCGAAACGGATGCCTCCCGCCCCTCGATCTCGAGTTCCACCGATCCGTCAGACCGGTTGCGGGCATACCCGACCAGCCCGAGGCGCAGCGCCTCGGCCTTTGCGTGGTACCGAAATCCGACGCCCTGCACCTCGCCTCGCGCGAGCACTCGTTTACGAATCACCTGGCTAGTGTGCACCGAACGCGCTGACCGCGCGAGCGTTCCGGTGGCGTCGACCAGCCGGCTCGGGCACCTGCCGGCCGAGAATGCCATCGCGCCGAGTGTCATCGATCGGCTGGTCCGGCAGCGTCGAATAGGCCAGTACCCCGGTCTGCACGTCTTCGACGCGGTCGCGCCGCCGACCCTCGCGACAATCGGATTAGCCAGCGGGAACGGTCACCGACGAACAGGCCCAAAGGGGTCATTCGTGCACCGTAGCCAACCCGTATTGTGCTGCGCGACCACAAACCGACCATTTTTTCATGCTGGGCGCTAAAGATCACCGTCCGCGACTCGACCATACTGGGCAGATGTTCCAGAAACCGTCCTTTACCGCTCTGACGGAGCAGGCCCAGACTGCGGCTCGGATTGCGTCTGAATCGGCCGACGTTCGAGTGCGCGACGAGGGCAGCCTCGCTGGTTTTCTCGAGATCGAAACCTTGTTCAATACGATCTGGCTGCTGCCGCCGGGCGAGAGCGCCATCTCCTCCGAACTGCTGCGCAGCATCAGCCACGCCGGCTGCAACGTTACCGCGGCCCGAGACCGGGCCGGCCGCCTCGTCGGCGCTGCCGCGGCGATCGTCACCCCGCGGTCCCCCGCCAGGCAGGCGCCGTCGATGTACTCCCTGATCGCCGGGGTTCTACCCGGCATCAGCGACCGTGGCGTGGGCTTCGCCCTCAAACAGCACCAGCGGGCCTGGGGGCTGGCTCGCGACCTGACCGAAATGACCTGGACCTTCGATCCCCTGGTCAGCCGCAACGCCCGCTTCAACCTCACCAAACTGGGCGCCTACACGAGCGAGTACGCCGTCGATTTCTACGGCCCCATGCAGGGCGGGATGAACGCCAACGACGAAAGCGACCGTCTGGTCGCCGTCTGGCCCCTCACGAGCGACGAGTCGGCCGCCTGCAGTGAAGACCGCCCGCTTGCGGCCCGGCGCCCCGACTTCGGAGCCAACGATGTGCTCCGACTCGGCCCCGACGGAGACCCCGTGCTCATCGCGGTGGGCGGCGCCCGGTGGTGCCGGGTCCCCACTGACATTGTGGCGCTGCGCGCGAAGAACCCGCAGCTCGCGGCCGAGTGGCGGCGGAGCATCCGCTCCATCCTCACCGACGTATTCGCTTCAGGGCATATAGCCCGCGGGGTCAGCCGTGACGGCTGGTACCGACTCGAACCAGGAGGAACAGCGTGAAAATCGAGACCATCGAACTACGCCGCGTGCACATGCCGTTGGTGCGGCCGTTCCGCACCTCGTTCGGCACGTCGACCGAGCGGGAGGTGACCGTGGTGCGCGTCATCACATCGGATGCCGAGGGCTGGGCCGAGTGTGCTGCCGACGCCCATCCCCTCTACAGCTCCGAATTTCTCGACGCGAGCGATCTGGTCATTCGCGACCACCTCGTGCCTCGGCTGCAGGCGCTCGGCGACCGGCTCAGCGCCGAACTCGTGGCCACCGCGCTCGAACCGGTGAAGGGGCACATGATGAGCAAGGCCGTACTTGAAACGGCCATTCTCGATGCGCAACTCACAACCACCGGTGTCTCTTTCGGCAACCACCTCGGCGCGGTGCGCGACACCGTGCCGGCCGGCGTCTCGGTTGGCATCATGGACTCGATCCCCGAATTGCTCGACGCCGTCGCTGGCTACCTTGCCGAGGGCTACCTGCGCATCAAGCTGAAAATCGAACCCGGCTGGGACCTCGCGCCGGTGCGGGCGGTGCGTGAACGTTTCGGCCCCGACGTTCTGCTGCAGGTAGACGCCAATACCGCGTACACCCTCGCCGATGCCCGTCACCTCGCCCTGCTCGACCCCTTCGACCTGCTGCTGATGGAACAGCCGATGAAGGAGGATGACATGCTCGGCCACGCCAACCTGGCCAAGCTCATCGCCACGCCGATCTGTCTCGACGAGTCGATCGAATCGGCCCGCGACGCCGCAACGGCGATCACCCTCGGCGCCTGCAGCATTATCAACGTGAAGCCGGCCCGGGTCGGCGGCTACCTCGAGGCGCGTCGCATCCACGATGTCGCCGCGGCCCACGGCGTGCCAGTCTGGTGCGGCGGCATGCTCGAAACCGGCATCGGCCGGGCGGCCAACGTGGCCCTCGCCGCGCTGCCGAACTTCGTACTGCCGGGCGATACCTCAGCCTCCAACCGGTATTTCGCGCAGGATCTCACCGCACCGTTCGAGCTCGAGAACGGGCACCTGCGGGTGCCGACCGGCCCCGGCATCGGCGTGGAGGTGCTGCGCGACGTGTTGGCCAGCGTGACCGCCCGCACCGACAGCATCCGTTTCTAGCCTTTCCCCAACCAGGCCTTTCCCCAACCAGAGGAGACGGCCATGACCCTGCATGTGACGCAGGCCTGAACGCCACCTTCACCCTCTTCAGGGTCGTCTTGCCGCAGGCCATGCGGGTGATCATTCCGCAGCAGTACCTGGAACGCCACCACGGCCGCGGCAACGCCCGCGCGCTGCCGCCGTCTCCGCTCGCCCGCGTGAGGGGCGGCACTGCGTCCGGCCTCGCAACCGTCACCTGCCACCCTGAGAGCGGATGCCCGGTGACCGACACCACACGCGTAACGGTCGCCGCGACGAGCGCTGCACCGACGGCCTTCGCCGTTGCAGCACTGTTCAGTGCCCGCACGGTGGCACGAGCTTCGGCGGCGTCGAAGTGGTCAGGGGAATCTCCCTTTTATGGATGCCGGCGTCGTCGTGGAAAACGGCCAGCCGGCCAGTGTGCTGGACAATCCGTAGAACCCGCGCACGAAGGCGTTCCTCGCCAGCGTCATATACATAGAGTTCAGGGCTGCCTGGCCGGGGCCTACTCTGGAAGCACCGGAACTCTGGAGGAACAATGACCGTATTGACCGCCGATTTATACGACGAGCGTGGCGACGAGCTGCAATCCGTACCATTGCAGTTTCAGACGATCGGTGGGCGAGCCCGCTTCAGCGGCCCGATCCGCACGGTCACCTGCTTCGAAGACAACGCCCTGCTCAAATCGATCCTGTCCACGCCCGGCCACGGCGCCGTGCTCGTCATCGACGGCGGTGGCTCGCTCAACTCGGCGCTCATGGGCGACATGATCGCCGACCTCGCTGTCGAAAACGGCTGGTCGGGCGCGATCATCAACGGCGCGGTGCGCGACCGAGTGGCCATCGGCGTCCTCGACCTCGGGGTGAAAGCCCTCGGCAGCAACCCCCGCAAGAGTTCCAAGACCGGTTCCGGGGTAGCGGATGCCGTCGTCGAGATCGCCGGCGTCACCTTCACTCCGGGTCGTACCGTCTACTGCGACGAAGATGGAATTTTGGTCGAACGCTGACCTCACACCGTGCGCGGCATCGGCTACCGCCTCACCGGCTGACAAGTTCGTCACCGCTCGCCGGTTCGTCGCTGGCCGTGGCAAGCGGATGCCGTCCACGCGCCGCGGCGCAGTTCTGGCGATGCCGACGATTGTGCTGGCGGCGGACGGTGTTCTGATCAACCTCGTGCCCAGCGGGCAGGTACGGGCTGACCTGCAACAGCGGTTGATCGACCGGGCCGACCCCACTCCCGGCTCAGACCGGGGACCGGGAGCCCCCAAGCACGCCGACACCGTGCCGGGCGCTGTCGTCACGTAGAGGGGGAGAGCCTCTCGGCGGTTCCGGCCTCGGCCTGTCGATTGCCCGGGCCCACGCCCTACTCGCAGCCGGTTCCGTCGCCGTCGCGGTCGAGGTGGCGTCCATAGCCGGGATCTCCAGCGTGCACGGGAGCTTCTCCGGCCTCGCGGGCGGCGGTGCAGTTCTGAAAATAGACGTCGTTCGGGGTATCGGCAACCGGCGCTGCCTTGGGCACGACTTCGGGCGCGACGACCGGTTGGGTACCGATGGTCGCGAGTTCGTTGGGGCAGCCCGACAGTATGCGCGTCATCGCATCATGCTCGGCCGGAGTCACCCACAGCGCATAGGTCGCTTTCACCGAGACCTGCCGTGCCACGTAGGCGCACCGGTAACTTTTCAGCGGCGGCAACCAGGTGGCCGTGTCGCCATCGCCCTTCCGGGAGTTGGTCACGCCGTCGACGGCGAGCAGGTTGAGCGGATCATTGGCCAACGCCACCCGCTGCTCCTGCGACAGTTGCTGCGCGCCGGTTTGCCAGGCGTTCGACAGGGCGACTACGTGGTCGATCTGCACGAGCGACGAGGTCGCCTGCCCGCGCACGAAATTGATGGTCAGGCCGGTGTACAGTCCCATCAGGGTGCCGCTCTGCACCTCGCAGCTGCCGTCGACCACGAGCACGGTCAGGTCGCGGGCCAGAATATCGTTGCGGGTGTCGCAGCCGTTCTGGTCGACGTCTTGCCAGGACGACCCGAAGCTTCCCTCGCGGTCGTAACCGGTCTTCGGTGCCCGCCCCTTCACCGGCAGGGTCGCGAGCACGGCGAGGGCCGCGGTGTCGGCCGAAGCCTCGGGGGCTGCACTGACGGCGGGTGACGGTATGGGCGTTGGACTGCCTACCGTGTCGGCCCGATCAGGCGAAACGGATGCTTCCGCTACCGCCGTTCCCACCAAAATCACCGCGAGCGCGCCCGCAATCAACCCCACCACCAGAAATGATCGGGTCGGGCGGCGAACGGTCATGGGGCTCCTTCTGGCCGCACACGAACGACCCTATGAATATACGTTGCGCAACCCGGGCGCCTCAAACCGCGGAGCCGAGGCACGGCATCCGCCTGGTAAAAAGTAACCCATTCTGGGGGTCTTGCAGCGGGGGTGGCACTGGCAGGATATAGAACCCGGCGAGGAGCACTGATGACGCACATACTCTCCACGCGGCGGCGTCTGACGACGTCTCCGGAATTGCCCGAATCGAATCGTACCGGAGCGCCTCGATCATCGACAGGACCAGCCTGGCTGCTCGGCCGTGGGTCGCGACCAGCTACCGCCACGCCGACCGACCTCGCGGTGGCCCGCGCGCGCTGTGAGTCCGCCGTGGACACGCTGCTCGTTACGCTGCCGGAACACTGGGCCGCCTTCACACTGCCCGTGCTCGGCGGTGACGACGCGAGCGTGGTGCGTCTCCTGGTGGGCCCCGGCGGCGTCTTCGCGCTGCACGCGCAGCTCTACGACGGCCGGATCGCCTGGGTTCACCGACGCACGGTGCTCGTCGCCGGGAAACGCTCGTCGGAGCTCGCGGCCGCCGAAGCCGCCGCGCGCCGCCTTACGACGCGGCTGCGCCAGCGGCTGCCGCTGCGAACCGCGGTGCAGCCGGCGCTCGTCGTGCTCGGCGCTCGTCGACTACGGGTGACCGGCCGGTCGGTGTCGGGCCGGACCGTGCCGGTGCTCGGGGCGGCCACACTCGGCGACTGGCTGGCCGCGCGCCCGCGGGTGCTGCGCCCGATCGAACGCATGGAACTCGCCGCCGTGGTCGACAACCCGCTGACCTGGGGCATCCGGCCGTCGATCGTGCCGCAACCCGGTAGCGCGGAGCAGCCCAGACACTAGGAGTCAGCGCTTGGCCGGACCGTTCCCCTTGGCCGAAAGCAGGCGGGCGCGCACAGAGAATGCGCCGCCGACCACGAGGGAGACAACGGCCGCCGGCAGGATCGCGTCGACGAACTGGTTGCCCGAGACAAGATTGGCCAGCAGGAGAAGCACGGCTAAGCCGCTGAAACCGAGTCCCGCGATCGCGCAAACGTTGAAGGTCAGGTGTTTCACGTGCGGATCCAATCGGTGGGGTGGATTTCAGGCTAGCTGACGTTGCCCTACTTAGCGGGGGAGGCACCGGCCGGGGTCGTCCCTCTAAATTGACAGCGGATGCTTCATGCCAGCCTCGTGCGTCGCCTTCAGAGCACGAATGAGCATTACTTCAGAGTTACTAACCAATGCTGCGACGCGGCCGATTGTTAACACGCAATCGGCAGGTGGCGGTGCCACGATAGTACGGGGTGCGAACCCGTGGTGAGGTAAGTGAACGTGGCCATAATAAGTGTCGGAGCTGGAATGCATCCTCGTGCTAGCGAGCCTGCTCGTATAGTGGTGCCCGGTGCACTCACCGCTCCGGGCCGGTTCGCCGGTCAATCCGTCGTCGAGGAACTGCTCCGCCAGCACGGCGATCGGCCGCCGCAGTCACGGCTCGCACGCACCCTGGGCGCCTCGCCGCTCGACGCGAACGAGCTGGGGTGGCTGCGCGCCGCGCAGGCCGAGATCGTTGTCGGCGATATTCTCGCCCGGCTTCCCGACGGCTACAGCGTCTATCACTCCCTGCCCATTCGCAATACGGCATTCTGGGTCGATCACCTCGTGGTGGGTCCGGGTGGAATCTTCTCAATCAACTCGAAGACCCACTGGGATCGGGACTTGACCGGATCACCGCGCTCGATTCCGATCGGCGAACACGCCATGCCGTACCTGCGAGACCCCCGGTTCGAATCGGCCCAGATCACCGCCCTGCTGGCCGCGGAGATGCCGGCAGCAACCGTCGTTCAAGCCATGATTGTGCTGGTCAATCCGCACAAAATTCTGCTCGCCCGCAAACCGGATACCGTGACGGTGATCGACGCACCGCGCCTGCGCCGGTGGCTTGTCGCGCGCCCCCCGGTGTTCACCAAGCAGCAGCAGGCCGCGCTCACCGCGGTCATCGATGACCCGGCCACGTGGCGGGCCGCGAGCCAGCCGCTCGCACCGGCTCACCTGCACGCCCGGTTCACCGCACTTGAACAGCAGGTAGCGGCCGCCCGCACCCGGCGCACCACGTTCACGGTTCTTGCCGCCGCGGCGGGCGCGACCGTGCTCGCCATCGCGACCTCGCCCCTCATCGTCTCCGCCGTGGAGTTTCTGGCCGCCCGCTGACTGCCCGGCTCCTGCACGAGAGCTCGCGCACCGAGTTATCAGGCGAGGCGCTCCAGAACGGTGCCCTCGCGCATCCGTTCGACACGCACGACGTGGTCACGCAGGTCGCGCACCGCGCGCGGAATAGCGAGTTCGGCGACATCGCGACCCTTGGTCACCGCGTGTGACCGGGTCGGGTGTCGATAGTCCTCGATTGATACGAAGGTGTCGCGCCCGCGCAGTTCTTTGTCGTGCCGCTGAGCGAAGCCGGAATTGATGGCGCTCAACTCAATCTCGTCCTCGTGCGCGGCGACCAGACTTTTGGTGCTCAGGGTGATCACGGTGTGGGCGTCATTCCGATAGGAGCGGGCGTTCAGCAGGTCGCGCAGAAATCGCGGCTGCAGGTGAAAGAACACGCGGTCGTTCAGGGCTGCGTACCAGTCGGCGAGCGTCATATCCTCGAGGGCGTCGTCGAGCGACGGCTCGTGAATGGCTTTTTGATGACGGATGACCGCGGTACCGAATTCCGCATGCTCCAGCACACGCGACTCGCCTCGCCGCTTACCCAGAATGGCCGCTTGTGGGGCGCCCTGCTTGACGCCCCACCGGGTCACGAGCGCGGTCGGGCTGAGCAGTCCGTGCCGCTCGATGGCAGGCCAACTGCCGTCAGCGGCCACGTGGTAGAGCTCAGGGTACAGACGAATCAAATCGCGGGACAGCACCATTCGAGCGTACTCGCCGCCGGAGCAGTGCCGAACCGGTCTACGGGCGGCGGACCACGACTTGGTCGCCGACGCGTCGCCGGCGGTACCGCCGAGCCTGGTCGACGCCCTACGACTGCGCGCTCCCTCGTCGGTGAGCACCTCGGCCGGCGTGCCCCGGACGCAGAAAGTTTCGGCCGACCGACCTCGGCGGGAAGCATCAATACCGATTGCCGACGAAAAATGTCTAGCCGTCGCCGGTTTGACGCGGTACAACTTACTCATGACGAGTTCGCCCCTGATTCTCGGCCCGATGATTCGGTACGTCGACGACGTCTCGGCGAGCATCTGGTGTGAGACGCGGGAGGCCGGTCAGGTTGCCGTGACGGCCGCGGGTCGAGCGTGGCAGGCGCGCACCTTCGCCGTGCATGGACACCACTACGCGCTCGTGTACGTTGACGGCCTGCAACCCGACATGACGCTGCCGTACACCGTGGAGTTCGACGGGACGTTGGCGTGGCCGATGGCGCACTCCACTTTTCCGGCGGCTGTCATCGCGACGCTCGGAAGCGGGCATCCACTTCGCATGTCGTTTGGTTCCTGCCGCACCAGCGTTCCACATGACGCAGACGGCAACCGCACGCACGGCGTCGACGCTCTCCGAGCCTGCGCCCTGCGCCTCGCCTCGCCTGGCAACGACGTGCCGCGTCCGGATCTGATCCTCTTTCTCGGCGATCAGGTGTACGCAGACTTGACCACGGAGAAGATGCAGGAGTTCATTCGCGCTCGACGTGACATCAGCGAGCCGCCCGGCAAGGAACTGGCCGACTTCGAAGAATACGCACACCTCTACCGCCTGGCCTGGTCAGACGAGGCCAACCGTTGGCTGCTCTCCACGGTGCCGACCGCGATGATTTTCGACGACCACGACATTCGTGACGACTGGAATACCTCGCTGAGTTGGAAACGACAGATGGCGGCAACGTCGTGGTGGCGGGGGCGCATTGTGGCGGGGTTGGCCTCGTACTGGGTGTACCAGCATCTCGGCAACATGTCACCCACCGAACGAGCTGCCGATGAAATTTGGCGCGACATCGCATCCCACGGCGGCGCTTCCGAACTCGACATCAGCTCCAGGCTCGACGCGTTTGCTGAACGGTGTGATCAAGAACCCAGCAGCTACCGGTGGAGTTATTGCCGCGACATCAACGATGTACGGCTGATTGTGGTCGACTCCCGCGCAGCCCGGGAATTGGAGCCCGCTCGGCGATCATTGCTGGACGACGCAGAGACCGACTGGCTAGACGAGCGGATGCGCGGCGGATTTCGGCACCTGCTGATCGGTACCTCCCTGCCGTTTCTGCTGCCGCCCGGGCTCCACCACCTGGAATCGTGGGACGAGGCCGTGTCCGAAGGCGCCTGGGGCAAGCCAGCCGCGCGCGTCGGCGAATGGCTGCGCCAGTTGGTCGATCTGGAGCATTGGGGTGCCTTCCAGCGGAGCTTCCAGGATTTGGCGCGGATGGCCACAGAGGTCGCCGACGGCCAACGGGGGACGATTCCGCAGACGGTGACTTTTTTGTCGGGTGACGTGCACTACTCGACCGTCTCCGAGGTGGAACGAACGACGGGTAGCCGCATCGTGCAAGCCGTCTGCTCGCCGATCCGCAATCCACTCCCCGTGGCAATGCGATCGTTCTCCGCCGTGCTCGCCTTCGGAATAGCCACGCGAGTGAGCGCGCTGCTGGCCCGCGCCGCCGGGGTTGCGTCGCCGCCGTTCCGCTGGGCGGGCATCAAGGGGCCCTGGTTTGACAACTGTCTGGCGAGCCTTGAAGATACCCCCGCCGGGCTAAAACTTTGGTGGGAGAAGGGTGTTGTACTCCACGGCGATGACCGGCATCCGCTGGTGGAGAATGTGGCAACGGTCACCCTGGCGCCTCGGGCACGGTGATTGGCTGACGCGGGTGGCGTTCTTGTTCCGCGTCTGGAAACTCGCGCGGTGCTCTCGTGCGGGTGTGACCCTGCAGTTCGTGAGAACCGGAGCCGTCACCACCGCTCGGGCACGCCCCGACCTTCGGTGTTGCATCCAGCAGCAAAAGACGACGCGCTCGGTGTACCTGATCGTGACGTTGGTGACAGTCGGCTCAGGCGGGCGATGTGTTCTGGCTGATCACCTTCTAAAACCGGACGGAGCAGAACCTGGAAAGGGGCAGCCCGCCGCGAAAGTACCGGCCACTGCCCCGTACTGGGTGGGTTAGGGGGCACACATCCGGTTTGCTTCATGCTTAACTTGACCCATGAGCAGAATTGGCTCAGTGGCGGTTCACGTTCGTGCGGGCCGTTACCCGGTTCCTCATGAGCCGCAAACCGCTGGGGGCTACACCATGATCCTTACTGACACTGCTGTCGCAGGGGAACTTTCGATGAGCGTCGACGACCTCCTCTCGAACAGTAAACGAGCAAGCTCGCAGGGGGAACATTGTCCCGGCGCGGATCAGGCCGAAGAGGCGCTGGCCCGCCCCGAAGCGACTCCCTGGCAACAGGCAATTGCCCGCGAGCTGCTCACGTTGCACCGACTGCGGCTGGGTGACTATCAGGCGTCGGTCAAGCAGGGCCTTCTTGCGTTGGAATACTTCACGGCAAGTGGCGATCTGTTGGCCCAGTCGAACGTGCACTGCACGCTCGCGCTGGCGTTCTCCGACACCGCACTGAATGAGGCAGCGCTCCACCACGTTCTCGGCGCGATCGAGGCGGCACGCGCGTGCGCCAACCCGACGGCAGAATTCTGGGCGCTGAGCCGCTCGTCGCTGGTGCACGGGGCAATGGGCGATGCCGTGCGTTCGGTAGAACTGGGCAAGCAGGCTCTGGCACTCGCCGAAGCGCTGCACGACCCGGAGACAAGTTTCACGGCCCTGAACAACCTCGGCGACACCTATCTGACCATCGCTCGGGCCAGGCTTTCCCGCAACGAAGACGCGTCGCAACCCTTCAAGGACGGATTGGTTCTCATGCGTGAGGCGGTTGGCCTGGCGCAGGAGCAGGAAAACCCGTTTCAGGAGGCGATTGCGCGAACCAACCTCGTGAGCCTTTTGATCGGGCTCGGGCGGTACGACGAGGCTCGCGAGCAAGGTCGGCAGGGCAAGGTGCTGGCCAAGGTGCATGGCTACCGCAGCCTTGAGGTCGACATCGATGCCCAGCTCGCCGAGATGGTGAGGGCTGACGGCTGTTTCGACGAAGCCACCGCCATGATGGAAGCTCAGCTCGCCGATCCCGACGTCAACGACGAACCGGCACTGCTCGCCAAGCTGCACCGGTCGCTGTATGAGATGCACAAGGCGGGCGGGCGTTTCGCTCAGTCGCTGGCGCATCATGAGCGGCTGCACGCCGTGACTTTGCTCATGACCGTACAGACGGCCGGGCTGCAGGCGCAGATGCTGATCAACACCATCGAAATCGAACAAGCTCGCCACGAGGTAGAGAAATCCCAACTGGAAGTGCGGATGGAACGCCTCCGGGCCGAGGAACTCGACGACCAGGCAAACACCGATCCGCTCACCCGCTTATCGAATCGTCGCGCGCTCGACCGTGAACTGCCATGGATGATGGGCCGCGCCGAGAAAGGCAGGCGACCGCTCTGCGCCGCCATGATCGATTTCGATCACTTTAAGCAGGTGAACGACGACCACGGTCACGCGGCGGGTGATCAGGTTCTAACGGTGATGGCCTCGATGCTGCGCACGATCACCCGCGGCACCGACCTCGCGGTGCGAGTGGGCGGAGAGGAATTCTTGCTCGTCTTTGCCGAAACCAGCCTGGCTGAAGCGACGGCGGCCTGCGAACGGCTTTTGACCTCCATACGCGGGTATGACTGGGAGAGCCTCGCACCGGGGCTGACCTGCACGGTGAGTGCGGGGGTGGCGGCGTTGGAACCGCACGAATCCGTCTCGGTCTGGCTGTCTCGAGCGGATTCCGCTCTCTACGAGGCCAAGCACAACGGGCGGGACCGCGTTCACGCTGCCAAGCCCGACGCTGCAACGATTTGCTGACCACACCAATATGCGGTGCTGGCACCCTAGCGGAAGGCGGGGCCTGACGGGTCTGACCCCGCCATGCCCGGCATCGACACCATGCGCACTGTTGAGGGTTCGCAGGGGAAGATAGGCGAAACGGATTTCGTTCATTCTGCTGGGTACGAGAACGGATGCTCGCACAACCGTGTGAGAGTCAGCTCGGCAGTACCGCGACCGTCACGAGCCGCTGCGGGTGCTGGTTGCTGGGCCCACGTGTCGGAGCAGGGTGCGGCATGCGTCACCGGCGACCTCACGTAGAGCTTTCGTTTCGGCGCCGCCGTGTCTACGGCGACGCAACCGGTGGTCGCGTCGGTGCCCTGGTCGGTGGTTTCGTCAACGGGCTCCTGATCACCATGCACACCGACCTCGTCGACGCGATCGACGCCGACGTCAAGGCCGCCGCCGCGGCGAAGGCCGAGGCCAGGGCTGCACCTGCAGCTACAGCCGCCGAGCTGGCCGATAAGCAGGCATAGTCGTTCGACGCTAGTCGGAAGGGGTCGCACCGGTCGGTAGCCGGGTCAGGGCACGAGCACGATTTTGCCCACGTGAGCGGATGCTTCCAGCCGTCGGTGCGCATCCGCTGCATCCGCAAACGAGAATCGGCCGTCGATCACGGGTCGAAACTCGCCCGATACGATCCAGGGCCAGACCGCCGCTTCGAGCGCTCGCATGATGGCGACTTTTTCGGCCAGCGACCGCGCACGCAGGGTGGTGCCCCAGTAGCGAGCGCGTTTCTGCATGAGGCGGAACGGGTCGAACGCGGCGGGTTCGCCGCTCTGGTTCGCAATCACCATGATGCGGCCGTTCACCGCGACCGCCTCGATGTTGCGCGCCGCATAGGAGCCGCCCATGATGTCGAGGACTACGTCGGCGCCTCGCCCGTGCGTGGCTGCCTCGATCTCGGCCACAAAATCCTGCTCCCGATAGTTGATCAGAATCTGCGCCCCGAGGCCCTCGCAGACGGCGAGTTTCTCGCTGGAGCCGGCCGTCACGGCCACGCGGGCCTCCATGAGCCGGGCAAGCTGGATTGCGGTCGTGCCGATTCCACTGCCGCCGCCGTGCACGAGCAGGGTCTCGCCGGGTGTGAGTTCAGCGCTCATGAACACGTTCGACCACACGGTGGCCAGGGCTTCCGGCAGGGCAGCGGCGTCGATGAGGTCCATCGACAGTGGCACCAAGAGGGCCAGGTCTTCATTCACCACGGCTTCGGTGGCATAGCCGCCGCCGGCGAGCAGAGCACACACCCGGTCGCCGGTCCCGAACCGGGTCACGTCGTCGCCCACCTCGGTGACGACGCCCGACACCTCAAGCCCCGGCCACTGGGGTGCGTCGGCGGGCGAGGGGTAATGGCCCTGCCGCTGCACGACATCCGCTCGGTTCACACCCGCCGCAGCCACCTCCACCCGAATGTCGTGGGCACCGACGACGAGGTCGGGCACGGTCGTCAGGGTGAGGGCGTCCGGCCCACCGGGAGAGTTCACGATAATTGCGCGCATAGGCGCAGCCTACGCGCGGGGCGCGCCAGCCAGCCGTGGCACCGCGTACTCGTGCCGCAAAACAAACGCCGAAGGCCGCTTCGATCCGCCGTTATCCGTTCGTGATGTGCGCGCTGACGCTGTGTGCGGCAAGGCGTAGGCACGGGTTGCCGTCGATTGCCCACCGATTCAAAGCCGCCTCCGCACGGGCGCGATTCGCTCCGCCCAGCCTGTGGACCAGGGGGAGCACCACGTCGAGGGCGAGCGGATTCACGAGCTCGGGCAGCCCCGCGCCCCGCAGAAAACCCTCGATGCGGGTCAGGTCGGTGTTGTCCAGCCGCGACAGGTTCGCCTGCAGCAACACGATCGCAGCCAGGCGGCGCTCGAATACAGGCACGTTCCACAGCTCGGAACTCAGCGCGGTCACCTCGCCGCGCGTCATGTCTGTATACCGGCGGTTCAGATCGCGGATGGTTCCCCGCACGGCACCCACCGAAGCGCCATAGATTTCCAGCTCGTTGCCCAGACGGGCCTGCGCCTCAGCTGCGCGCTCCCACGTTGCTTCGTTCTGCAGCGTGCGATCTACGAAGTCGCCGGCATCGCTCATCCGACTATTCTGCCTCAGCGGCGACTCTTACTCGCAATGGCTGGCTCGAATTAACCAAGACCCCCGGCGCGAGCTGCGGCACGTTCGGCTGCGCCGCGCGCGGCACGAATGATCAGCACGATCAGAGCAAGCAGGGAGGCCGCACTCACCAGCAGCACGAGATAGGCCGCCACCACCGGCTTGACCCGACTGGTGCTCCGCACGGTCGCCACCAGCGCAACCACGGCGGCCAAGAGAATGCCGATCCCACCCCAGGCAACGACCCAGTCCGCGTTGAGGTGCTCATTGGCGCGAGCCATATCCGCACGGATCTGCCCGAGCGTCGCGCCCGGGACCGCAGCCAGCGGATTCCACACCAGTATCTGCAGAGCGCCGAAGTACTCCAGCTGGCCGAGAAGTCAGAACGACCACCGACGACAGAGAAGCACCGAACGCCGCAGTCCAGCTATCGCTCGCCAGCTGCATGGATGTCTACTAACCTCAGTGTCTCGACACCGGCGCGGTGTCTCATCCCAGGCGGCGATTGGTTCCCGGGGATGGAACAGGTTGCGCCGCCAGCTTGACGCCTTGAACGAGGTGCTCAAGAACGCCGATCGGGGCACGCTCACCGGCCTGATCCACGTCCCCAGACCAGAAGCCCCAGAATCAGAAAACTTCTACCTGCAGGGTGAGTGGAATCGCACTCCGCGGCGGGACGTGACCCGTGGCGGCGCGCGCGCTCGATTCGATGGGTTGGAGACATGCCGCCGGAGGCGCACGGACCGAGTATTATTTCGGCTGCGTCAGTTTCTGGCGCCACGCCGAAAAGCTTGTGAGCGAACCGGCATGAGGTTCGGCGAGCCACGGCCACGGATGAATCTCCGCGGCAATCCTGGCGTATTTTTCAAAGCTCGGCACTGGGGCCCAGGTGATCGCGGCGTCAAGGTCCGGAGTGATCTGTTTGGGGTCTCCTAGATGCACGATCACTTCACGCCGCTCCGCCAGATCTTGGAGCGTCTCTACGAAAAACACGAGTCTTTTGCTCGACAGGCGCAGTTTTTCCAAGGCCGGTTCGTCGAAGATGAAGACAACAGGGAGCTGCGGATGGGCGAGAAGTGCCGGATCCTCATCGCCCAGTGATTCGACTGTGAGCAAAACAGATTGTGGTGTGGAGCGTTCGACGACCGTGGATGGACCTCGGGTGGTTGCCAGATCGTCGTCCCGGACGAGCCGTGGATTCGGTACGGCAACCGGCCGCGGAACCGTATCCGAAGGAAAGTTCTCTATCGGGCAATTGCGATTGAGAGGACAAGCCGTGCACAGTTGAGGCGCTCGTTTCTCCACCTGCCAACGTGCAAATCCGTAGGGTTTTCCGGTGCCTGCGCCAACTGTCCATTGCCACCCGAGCAGATTGGCAGCGCGAGAGCCGTCGAGCAGGTGGCGATGAAAATACTCCTGCGCAGCCATCCACCCTGCTCCGGATCGCACGGTGTAATGCGAGGCAAGCCACATGCGAGTCTGATTCACAAGCCAGCCCTCTGTTTCCAGACTCGAGAGTGCCCAGTTCACACAGGCCATTTCGCGCGGCCAGGCCGCTGGTGTGAAATCCCCAGACCATGCCACGTCGAACCGCAGATTGCGATGCAACTGCATGCCAAGTCGAGCGTATAAATGTCGGCCATACTCCTGCCAGAGGAGTTCGTCGCGAAATTTTGAGACATCCGACGCTGGACCGGCGACTGCGTTCCAGACCTCCCTCAGCGAAAGCAACCCGTGGCGAATGTAGGGCGACAACCGGGAGGCTCCGCGAGCCGCTTCTGGAAGTACCCGGTTACGCGTCGCAGCGTACCCGGCCACGTCGAAAGCGTTGAGCGCAGCATTCGCCGCCGTTTGGCCACCGCGGATGTCTGGGCTCGCCCTGATGCGATCACACACGAGATGCGAGAAGTGTCGTTCAACCACGGCTTCCGGAGAGGCGCCATCAAGGGAGATGATCATCAGCCGACTCTAGGCTGAGGAGATGGAGGAAAGCCCCGTGTCTAATGCATCTGTACCCTGCACCGACGACTGCTTGCTTATTGTCGCATTGCTTTTGTTCGCCGGCATCAGTGCGCGTGCGGCACTTCTTTCCGGAGCGGTCGAATAAGCCTGACACCGGCTCTCTCAGGTCACTGCTGGTCCCTGTACTTCCTTTCGCGCAAGTCGGCTCGCCCGGAACACCAGCGTCCCGAACACGAGCCAGTCCACGACGGCGTAGACGGGCACCACAATGTGAAGCACAGCGTTGGCTCACGGCAACGGAACCCCGCCGGCGGCGCCGAGCGGCGCCAGAAGGAGTGCGTAGACAATGCCGACGATGATCATGTACCTCGTCACAGATGCACGGGCGATGACAAGCCACCGGCCCGGCCGTGTTCACACTGTGCACAACCCGAAGAAATTGAAGGGGTTAAGGGGCACCCGGGAGGCGACATCCGCCGCGGTGCTGATGACCGCGGCGAGGATCAGGCCGGCGACAACGAGGCGCAGGGCGGTGGTGGTACGGTTCATCATGGCCCTGCGCTTTCCACCCACGGTGAGTCGAACCGCTCTGGACGACAAACCTTCTTTGATTTGTCGATTCGCAATCCGGTGATTCACCGAACTCGACAACGACAACATCCGCATGGTCCTCAAAACGCTCCGGTAACCCACCGACGGAGACTCCTCACCCCGGCTTAACGGAGCGTCAGCGCTGTCTTCGGGCTCGCTGCTCAATGACGGTGAGTTGGGTACCATCGGGATCCACGAGATACCCAGCCCGTAGCCCCCACTTCTGCATTCGAACAGGCTGCAGACGAGCGATCCCGGTAATGACGTCGGGTACCCCGGTTCGGCGGGTGGCGTCGTGCAGCTCGAGGCCGGGGAATGGGAAGAATTCCAACTGCAAGCCACCTCAGGTCAGGATCATCCAACCCACGTCGCGAAACACCGGCTCGAGACCGAAGCCGCCGTAGAAGGCTTTCGTAGCGTCAAAGTTTCGGGACGGAAGGTCCGGCACGGCGCTTTCGAGCATAGGAGTCGAGGCCATGAACCAATGATGGCAGACGGCTGATCCCCTCGACATGGCGGCTTTACCTCAGTGGCTGAAAGCCCCAGAATTCTGGACGTTCATTGAGGGATCCGCGTGAGAGCACGGTCCCTCAGGTTGTTCGGTTTGCGGGCACGCGAGCAAGGTTCAAATCCAGCCTCGATCACACTTCGTGGGCACCTGGAATGCCGTCCGGTGAGCGTCCCGCTATCGCGCACCCCGACATGCTCCCTGAATTCTCCTGGGGTGCACGGAGGAATCCTGTCGGCGAGCGTTCCGCCGGCTATACCTCGTAGTCGAGTTCATACCGGTGGGTGCCATCGTCCTCGATGGTGAGGTGAAATGTTCCGGTAATGCCGTTGAGCTCGCCGTGTCCCGACCCGGGCACGATCGCATAGTGCAGCGTCTGCGAACCTTCGTGCACCACGCCGAGCTGGCCGAGCGCGAGGCCTCTGGTTCGGAAGTCGACCGCCCCAAGCGCACCCGCCCGTCCCAGGAGATCATCGAAAAGATGGGCGCCTACAACGAGGCACTCGTTGCGGCGGGCGTGCTGCTGGCTGGCGAGGGCTTGGCCGACGACACGACCGTCAGTTGTGTTGTGGACTTCGCGGGTGAGGCCCCGGTCGCCACGAACGGTCCCTAGGGGGAGGTCCACGAACTCTTCAATGGCTTCTGGATCATCCAAGTGTCGTCGAAGGAAGAAGCCGCTCAGTGGGCCAGTCGGGCTCCGCTGGGCCCGGGCTCGAAGCTCGAAGGGCGACGTGTGACCGAAATGAGCGACTTCGCCGACTTCGCCGATACTGACGCCCTGAAGAATGAGGGCGCGTGGAGAGCCGAGAACGGGCAGGAGTGACCGGCGCTCGCGCGCCTGACCGGCGACATCTGCCTGGCGGAAGATGTGGCGCAGGAGGCGGTCGCAGACGCTCTGGCCGAGTGGCCCTCCACAGGGATACCCACAAATCCCGGCGTCTGGCTCACCACCGTCGCAAAGCGGGAAGCAATCGATGCGTGGAACCGTCGCCGGAAGCTGGAGGACCGATACCGTTCCCTGGCGCAGGACCTGGACGATTACGTTGCAGGAGTGGGCTCCGGGCATCCCATCGAGGACGACGTCCTCCGATTGGTCTTCACGGCGTGCCACCCGGTCCTGGGCCGCGAGGCGCAGATCGCTCTGACGCTCCGCATCATCGGCGGCCTGTCGACCGCCGAGATCGCGCGGATGTTCTTCGTGCCAGTCGCCACGATCCAGCAGCGCATCGTTCGCGCGAAAGCGACGCTGGGCGCTGCGAAGATCACCTTCGAGGTACCGGAACGAAACGAATGGCAGAGGCACATCGGGTCCGTGCTCGGTGTCGCCTACCTGATCTTCACGGAAGGGTACGCACCGACAACGGGCGACCACTGGATTCGACGCGACCTCGGCGAGTGTCACGCGACTGCAGAGATGTTCGACCACACCGACTGGCACCGGATCGTGCTGCTCTACGAGGCACTGGGGAGCATCGCGACCAATCCCATCGTCGACCTCAACAGGGCCGTCGCGGTATCGATGGCCATGAGTCCAGCCACCGCCCTCGCCATCGTCGATCGCGTCGACAGCGACGGCGCCCTTCGCGGCTCGTACCTGCTGCCCAGCGTTCGCGGTGAACTCCTGGCGAAGCTCGGCCGGACGGATGAGGCTAGATCCGAGCTGCTCACAGCGGCCCGCCTGGCGACTAACTCCCGGGAACGCGATGTCCTCCTCGCGAAGGTCGACGGCCTGCAATGACCAATTTACGTTCACGTTGATCGTGCACAATAAGAGTCCAGCTTGCGGGCGCAGCGGCTGCCTGCTCGTCGTGGATCGTCGGCGACCGGGTCGTGGATAATGCCCACGTGCTCGACCGCGCTAGAGTCCCGGTACAAATATGTTGGGGAGAACACATTATGAGCGTGCCGAAACCGTTCGAAGTCCACGCGGCGGAGGCGTTGTTTCACGGGACGAAAGCGAACCTCGCGGTGGGCGATCTTTTGGGGCCCGGACGGCGTTCGAACGTCGGCGGGGGCCGGACCGCGAACCACGTCTATGTTGCGGCGACCGTGGATGCCGCAACGTGGGGCGCTGAACTAGCGGCAGGCGAGGGCTCTGGCCGGATCTATATCGTTGAACCGATGGGCACCCCTGAAGACGATCCCAACGTGACGGACAAAAAGTTCCCTGGCAATCCGACCCGATCCTATCGGACCCGGGAGCCAGTGAAGGTCGTCGGTGAACTGGTGGACTGGGTCGGACACTCGCCTGATCAGTTACAGGCCATGCGAGACAACCTCGCCGACCTGGAGCGCCGGGGCTTGGCGGTCATCTACGACTGACCGAGTTCGGACGCAGATGGGCCCGGCGAAACTCCATTACCTCAATGATGGTGGCGCATACCTCTGCCGCCGTTGCGGATTGTGGGTCGCGTTATGGTGGCGAGGCGAAAGCCAAACCAGCCCTAACGGGGCGGATTGATCGCGGCCGGGTGAGCTCGACCCCATAAACGCTGTCACATCCGTTCCCGAGCGGTGCGACTCCGCGATGCGGCGAATCTGTCCCGCTAAAGGTTCGGCCTGCGGGTGTCTGTCGGTAGGAGCCGTTACGGTAGGCGCGTGGCCATAATGCTTCGGGAACTTGACGATGCTGAACTTGATCGACTCTTCGATTGGGAACAGGATCGTGCGGCAGCTGAGATGGCTGCGCTCACCGGCGCGGATCCATCCGATCGGAACGTGTTCGATACCCACTACGAGCGAATTCGAACCGATCCCTCAGTGAGCCTCCCTCAGTGATCCTCCGCCAGTGATCCTCCGCGCGATCGACGACGGTAACGGTCTGGTGGGAACCATTGGAAGCTTCACAATCGATGGAGACCGCGAGGTTACCTACTGGATCGACCCGGCTCGATGGGGCGAAGGACTTGCCTGCGCAGCCCTCCTCGTGTTTCTGACCGTTGCGACGATACGGCCGGTTCTCGCCCGCGTAGCCGAGCACACTTTCGGCTCGGCCAGGGTGCTGGCCCGCGCGGGATACGTGGATATCGGCTCCGAGACATCGCATGCCGATGGCCTGGGCCGCGATGTCGTCGAGCACATCTACCGACGCGCTCACTAGCTCCACCGGTTCGGCCCGCTGACCGTTCGGCGAGAGCTGGTCTCCGTGAAAGCCAGGGTGCATCATTGATCCGTGAGCGAGATCGAGAGCGGTTATCCCGACGGGTTCTTCGAGCGTGGCGATCCCGCGTCCGATGCCATCTTTTACCGGCCGCTAAGGCTCGTCACACACATCGACGACGCCGCGATCGGCGCTGTCTCGGAGCTCTACGCGGAACTCGGAATCGACGGTTTGTCCAGGGACCACTGGCGAGTACTCGATCTGATGTCGTCGTGGGTGTCGCATCTTCGCGCCGCCCCAGACGAACTCGTCGTGTTGGGGATGAACGCCTCGGAGCTCGAGGCCAACTCGATGGCCACCGAGAGGATCGTGCAGGATCTCAACACCAACCCTGTTCTGCCG
>NZ_JAJAYI010000072.1 GCF_026786305.1 Cryobacterium sp. | reverse complement strand
TACCCCACCGCAAATCCCCGGGGCCCGCCAACCACCCCCCCCCCCCGGGGGCGGGGGGCCCCGGTGGCCGCCCCCCCCCCGGCCGCCGCGAACTCGCCCCCCCCTTACGGGGGGGGGGGCAAACCCGGCCCCCCCCGACCCTCACCACCGCTTTGCACCATCAAAAACGAAAGGAGAGGTTTGGACCATGAACACACTGCTCAATAACCTCGACGTCTTCGTCGACGGATTCGTCATCACGCTGCAGGTGTTCCTCTGGTCCGCCCTCTTCGCTCTGATTCTCGGCACCGTCGTCGGTGCCATGCGCGTTTCACCGGTTGCCCCGATGCGGTGGGTTGGCACGGGTTACGTCAACTTCGTGCGCAACACTCCGTTGACCCTGATCATGTTCTTTTTCGCCTTCGGCTACCCCAAACTTGACCTGCCGCAGGTTGGCTTTCAAACACTGGCTATTTTCGCGTTGAGCCTCTACACGGCGACGTATGTGGCCGAGACCCTGCGAGCCGGCATCAACACGGTTCCCATCGGTCAGGCCGAGGCTTCCCGCGCCATCGGGCTCACCTTCGGCCAGAGCATGACAAACATCCTTCTGCCGCAGGCATTTCGCGCGGTGATTCCCCCCATGATGAGCGTGTTCATCGCCCTGCTGAAGAACACCACTGTCGCCGCCGGTTTCGCGGTGGCCGAGGCGGGCGCGATTCGCGCCACGCTCTCGGAGCGTGGTGAGCCGGCGATCGTCGTACTGCTCTGGGTAGCGCTGATCTTTGTTCTGCTCGTCGCGATACTTTCCTTTGTCCAACGCAAGCTGGAAAACCGCTTGAAGGTGCTGCAATGAGTAACGTTCTGTTCGACGCTCCGGGTCCGCGCGCCCTCGTGCGGCACCGCTACATCGGTGCCGTCACCCTGCTCGCCGTCGTGGGAATTTTCGCCTTCATCGTGTATCGCTTCGTTGAAACGAACCAGTTCACGGCGCAGAAGTGGGAACTGTTCACGATTCCCTACGTACACGGCAAGATCCTCGAAGCCACGCTGGCGACGTTGCAAGCCTTCGCCGTCGCCGCTGCTCTGAGCATCGTGCTCGGTCTCCTGCTCATGGTCGGGCGGGTCTCCAGACACAAGTGGATCAGTGCACCGACCTACGTGTTCGTCGAACTGTTCCGTGCCATACCGCTGCTCATCCTCATGATGATCATGTACTACGGTCTCCCGCCGCTCGGCTTTACCTTTGTGACTCCCTTTATCGCGGTGGTCACGAGCCTCACCCTGTACAACGGCTCCGTGCTCTCCGAGGTCTTTCGGGCGGGTATCGAATCGCTGCCGAAGGGCCAGGCCGAGGCCGCCTACGCGATCGGCATGACCAAGACCCAGGTCATGCGCATGATTCTGGTGCCGCAGGCGATTCGTGCAATGGCACCCGTGATCGTGTCGCAGCTCGTCGTCGTGCTCAAGGACACCGCACTGGGCTTCATCGTCACGTACCAGGAGTTGTTGTTCCTTGCGAAGTCCTACGGAACGCAGGGAAACTACGGTTCACCAATTATTCCCTCGACCATCGTCGTCGCGGCCATCTACATCTCCCTCTGCCTGCTGCTGGCCGGGGTCGCGAAGTTTATCGAGATACGCACCAAGCGCGTCCCTGCCAAGGCCGCCAGGGTGCAGGAACTGGTCAACGAAGCTGCCTGAGCCGGCGGTCGTCCCGCCCGGCTTGAGCCTTCGAAGCCTCCTCGGGCGGGCACGGGCACGGTACGCACTAAACTTGGGCCTTGTGTCAGTTCCCAGCGTTCCCCCAGAGCCCATCACACCATCCGACCCGCCTGCAGCCGATCCAGCGGCAACTGACGCCGTCGCATCGGCTCCTGCCGAGCCGTTGATTTCCGAAGCCGCGGTCAACGCCGCGGTTGACGCCGCACTGGCTGCCATCGCGGCCGCCGAAACGACCGCCGCCCTCAAACTCGTGCGCAGCGAGCACGCGGGGGAGTCATCGCCGGTGTCAAAGCTCAACGCGCTCATGCGCAGCGTGCCCGGAAACCAAAAGGCCACCGCCGGTAAGCTCGTCGGCCAGGCCCGCGGCGCCGTCACCAAGGCGTTGACCGCTCGCGAAGACGAGATCGGCACGGCGGAAGCGGCCGCCCGGCTGCTCGCCGAAACGGTCGACGTGACCGCCGCAGCGTCAGTGTGGAAGCCCGGAGCGCGGCATCCGATTTCGCTGCTCACCGAACGGGCCGCCGACGTGTTCGTGGCGATGGGCTGGGAAATCGCCGAGGGGCCAGAGCTCGAAAGCGAATGGTTCAACTTCGACGGGCTCAACTTCGATGAGGACCATCCCGCCCGCGCCATGCAGGACACCTTCTTCGTGGAACCGACAGATGCCCACCTCGTCTTGCGCACGCAGACCTCGCCCGTGCAGCTGCGTGCGTTGCTCTCCCGCGAACTGCCGGTGTATGTCGTGGCACCCGGGCGAGTTTTTCGAACCGACGAACTCGACGCGACACACACACCGGTGTTCCACCAGATTGAAGGCATCGCCATCGACAAGGGCCTCACCATGGCGCACCTGCGCGGAACGCTCGACCACTTCGTGCAGGCCCTGTTCGGTCCCGAAGCCAAGGTGCGACTGCGCCCGAACTACTTTCCCTTCACCGAGCCGAGCGCGGAACTCGATGTGTGGCACCCCACCTTCAAAGACGGCCCGCGCTGGATCGAGTGGGGCGGCTGCGGCATGGTGCACGCCAATGTGCTGCGTTCCGCCGGAATCGACCCCGAGGTGTATTCCGGGTTCGCGTTCGGTGTGGGCGTGGAACGAGCAGTGATGTTTAGAAATGACGTAAAGGACATGCACGACATGGTCGAGGGCGATATTCGGTTCAGCCAGCAGTATGGGATGACGGTCTAATGCGGGTTCCACTGAGCTGGCTCGGTGAATTCGTCGACCTCGCGCCCGGCACCACGCCGGAAGACGTCCACGCCGCCCTCGTGAGCGTCGGCCTCGAAGAGGAAGACATTCACCGGTTCGAGGTCTCCGGGCCGATCGTGGTCGGTGAAGTACTCGAGTTCGTCGGCGAAGCACAGACCAACGGCAAAACAATCAACTGGTGCCAGGTGCGGGTTGCACCGGGCGACGACGTCGCCGCTGACGGCGGCCCGGCCATCCACGGCATCATCTGCGGCGCGCACAACTTCGCCGTCGGCGACAAGGTCGTTGTGACCCTGCCCGGCGCGTCGCTGCCCGGCCCCTTTCCGATCAAGGCCCGCAAAACCTACGGCCACGTCTCCGACGGCATGATCGCCTCAGCCCGTGAGCTCGGCCTCGGCGAGGAGCACGACGGAATTCTGCTGTTGAAGAACCTCGGAATCGACGCCCCGGTGGGAACGGATGCGATTGCCCTGCTCGGCCTGGATGACAGCGCCGTCGAGATCAACGTCACCCCCGACCGTGGCTATGCGTTCTCCATTCGCGGTGTCGCCCGTGAATACTCGCACGCGACCGGTGTACCGTTTCGCGACCCCGCGCTTGCGCTAACGGTCGTGGCCCCGGTCACTCGGTTCCCGGTGACGATTGACGACCGGGCTCCGATTCGGGAGCGTACCGGCGCGACCGTGTTTGTGACGCGTGTCGTACGCGGGGTCGACCCGACCCGGCCGACCCCGGCCTGGATGATCGCGCGCCTGGGGCTGGTCGGCATCCGCTCGATCTCGCTCGTCGTCGACGTGACCAATTATGTGATGTTCGAGCTCGGCCAGCCGTTGCACGGTTACGACCTCGACAGGCTGGTCGGCGGTATCATTGTGCGGCGCGCGACCGCGGGCGAGAAATTTACCACGCTCGACGCGGTCACTCGCACGCTGAACGTTGAGGATCTGCTGATCACCGACGAATCCGGGCCGATCGGACTGGCCGGCGTGATGGGCGGGGCGAACACCGAGATCAGCTCGGGGACCGTCAACGTGCTCGTCGAGGCAGCCAACTTCGACCCGGTGTCGATCGCGCGCTCGGCACGCCGGCACAAACTACCGAGTGAGGCGAGCAAGCGTTTCGAACGCGGCGTCGACCCGCACGTGGCCGCGGTTGCCGCCGCGCGCGTGGTGCAGCTGCTTGTCGACCTCGCCGGGGGAGTCGCCGACGACCTCGGTTCGGTCTACGACAAGGCTCCGGCCCCGCAGCCGATTCTGTTGCCGACCGGGTTCGTGTCGGGCCTCATCGGCCTCAACTACGCCGGCGACGAGGTGCGCGATGCCCTCGTTCAGATCGGTACATCGCTCGTTGAGGTCGATGGTGACCTGCAGGTCACCCCGCCGAGCTGGCGCCCCGACCTCACCGACAAGTGGACGCTCGCCGAGGAGGTCGCCCGCATCGTCGGGTACGACCGCATTCCCTCGGTGCTGCCCGTCGCGCCGCCAGGCCGTGGCCTGACCCGCGCGCAGACGCTGCGTCGCACGGTCGCGCAGACCCTCGCGGCCACCGGTCACACCGAGGTGCTGACCTACCCGTTCGTTTCCGAGCAGGCGAACAATCTGTTCGGCGTGGCCGTTGCAACGGCCGGCGCAGTTTCAGCCGGCGCAGTTTCAGCCGGCGCAGCGGATGCTGGCGTCAGTGTCGCCGACGCGGGGGCGGCATCCGCTGTGCCGGTTGCTGTGCCGGTTGCGGTGCCGCAGATGAAGGTCGCCAACGCGCTCGACGGCGAGGCGCCCTTCCTGCGCACCTCAATGCTGCCAGGCCTGTTGCAGATCGCGCACCGCAACCGCTCACGCGGCCTGGTGGATGTCGCCATTTACGAGCAGGGACTGGTCTTTCGGCCCGAGGTCGGGGTGACCTACGGCACGGCCGTGCTCCCCGCCGGAGCTGCGCGGCCGAGCGCCGAGGCTGAGGCGGCGTTGAACGCGGGAATTGTGCCGCAACCGCTCCTGGTCGGCGTGGTACTCGTCGGCAACGACGTGCGGCACCAGCCGGGACTGCCTGCCGTTGCCGCCGGCTGGCAGTCTGCTCTGGCCGCCGTGCAGCAGGTGGCGTTGGCCACCGGCGCGCGCATCGCGGTACGCCAGGGCGTGCACCCGGCGATGCACCCGGGCCGCACCGCCGAGCTGTTCGTTGCTGTACCGGGCGCCGCGACCGCCAGCGCTGGAACGGTGTCGGTCGGATTCGCCGGCGAACTGCTTCCTGCGGTCGCCGACGACTACGACCTGCCCGCTGTCGTCGCCGTCGCGGAGATCAACCTCGGGCTCGTCTTCGCGCAGGCTGACGGCGACCTCACGGTCACGCCGATTCGCACGATGCCCGCCGCCACGCAGGACGTCTCACTCGTCGTCTCGGCTTCCGTGGCGGCCGCAGCACTGCGCGCGGCCGTCGCCGAGGGTGCCGGCGACCTGCTCGAGAGCATCGAGCTGGTCGACGACTACCGCGGTGCCGGCGTCGAGCCCGGGCAGAAGTCGCTCACCTTGGCGCTGCGCTTTCGTGGCACGGAACGCACGCTGACCGCCGCCGAGGCGAGTGCCGCCCGCCTCGCCGGGGTTGCGGTCGCCGCCGAACGCTTCGGAGCGGCGCTGCGCGAGTAGTGGTGCTGCGCGAGTAGTGCTGCTGCGCGAATAGTGACGCTGCGCTCTGGTGGGGCCCCGGCGGCTGCGGAAGCGGGGCCGCCGGGGCCGCGCTAGGTTTAACACATGGTTTTTTCGGTAGCAGTTGCGGGCGCGAGCGGGTATGCGGGCGGCGAACTGCTTCGGCTGCTCGCCGGACACCCCGAATTCGATGTGCGCACGGTCACCGCGCACAGCAACGCCGGGCAGCGTCTCGTCGACGTGCAACCGCAGTTGCGGTCCCTCGCCCACCTGACCCTCGTCGATACGACGCCGGAGAATCTCAGCGGCCACGACGTTGTGCTCGTGGCCCTGCCGCACGGAAAATCCGGCGAGCTCACCGCGCACCTGCCGGCCGAGACCCTCGTGGTGGACTGCGGCGCCGACCATCGCCTCGAGAGTTGCGACGACTGGGCCGCGTTCTACGGCGGCGACTACTTCGGCGCGTGGGCGTACGGCGTGCCCGAGCTGCCCATCGGCACCGGCACTGGTGCCGGCAAGCAGCGCAGCCGACTCATCGGCGCCCGCCGCATCGCCGCTCCTGGCTGCAATGCCAGCGCGGTCGCCCTCGCCCTCGCCCCCGGCATCAACGCCGGTGTGATCGAAGCGCAGGACCTCGTCGCCGTGCTCGCCGTCGGCCCGCGCGGCGCCGGCAAGAGTCTCAAAATGCCCAACCTCGCGGCTGAGATCCTCGGCTCGGCCAACCCCTATGCGGTCGGCGGCACGCACCGGCATATTCCGGAGATCCTGCAGTCGCTGCGCTGGGCCGGAAGCGCGACCGACGCGACCATCTCGTTCACCCCGGTGATCGTGCCGATGTCGCGCGGCATCCTCTCGACGGCGACCGCCCGGCTCGTACCCGGCACGAGCGCCGCCGCCGTGCGCGCCGCCTGGGAGAGCGCCTACGCCGACGAACCATTCGTGCACCTGCTGCCCGACGGGCACTTTCCGCGCACGGCCGACGTACTCGGCGCCAACACCGCGCTGATCGGACTGGCCGTCGACGAAGCAGCCGGCCGGGTTGTCACCATCACGGCCATCGACAATCTTGTCAAGGGCACCGCCGGCGCCGCCATCCAATCCGCCAATATTGCCCTCGGCCTGATCGAAACGCTCGGTCTGACCATGAATGGAGTTGCTCCGTGAGTGTCACCGTCCCGTCCGGTTTTGCCGCTGCCGGCGTCACCGCCGGCCTGAAAAAGTCCGGCGGGCTCGACCTGGCCCTCGTGCAGAACCTCGGCCCGCTGCAGAGCGCCGCAACCGTGTTCACGAGCAACCGCTGCCAGGCCAACCCGGTCATCTGGAGCACCCAGGTCATGAGTGACGGCCGGGTCAGCGCGATCGTGCTCAACTCCGGCGGCGCCAACTGCTACACCGGCACCATCGGGTTTCAGACCACGCATGCCACCGCCGAGGCCGTCGCGACCCGCCTCGACATCTCCTCCGGCGACGTTTTGGTCTGCTCCACCGGCCTGATCGGTGAACAACTCAACCTCGACCTCGTTACCGCCGGTGTCTGGGACGCCACCCTCGCCATCAAAACGGATGCCGCCACCACGCCCGCCGCCGGCCTTCTGGCCGCGCAGGCCATCATGACCACCGATACCCGCCCGAAGCAGGCCGCGCACACGGCCGCCGCCGGTTGGAGTATCGGCGCCATGGCCAAGGGTGCAGGCATGCTCGCACCCGGCCTCGCCACGATGCTCGTGGTCATCACGACCGACGCTGTACTCGACTCGGCCGAGCTTGACATGGCCCTGCACGCGGCGACCCGGGTCACCTTCGACCGCCTCGACTCCGACGGCTGTATGTCGACCAACGACACCGTGAGCCTGCTCTGCTCCGGCGCAAGCGGGGTCGCCGCCGACCTGGCCGAATTCACCGCCGCGCTCGTCGAGATCTGCCGCGATCTCACCCTGCAGCTGCAGGGCGACGCCGAGGGCTCCGCGCACGACGTGGCCATCACGGTCACCAACGCAGTCTCCGAAGACGAGGCCGTCACCGTGGCCCGCGCCGTCTCGCGCAGCAACCTGTTTAAGTCGGCCATCTTCGGCAACGACCCGAACTGGGGCCGAGTGCTCGCGGCCGTTGGAACAGTGCCGGTCACAGACGCCGCCTTCGACCCCTACGGCATTGATGTCGCCATCAACGGCGTGCAGGTGTGTACCGCGGGTGAGCCCGATCAGCCGCGCGAGCTCGTCGATCTGACCAAACGGGCCGTCACCGTGCTGATCGACCTGCACGCGGGCAACGCAACGGGCACCCTCTGGACCAACGACCTCACCCACGACTACGTCGAAGAGAACAGCGCGTACTCAAGCTGATCATGACCGACATCGATACTCCCAAAACCAAAACCAAAACCAAAACCAAAACGAACGCCGACGAGACCAGCCAGGCCGAAGCATCCGTTAAAGCGGCGACGCTGATCGAAGCGCTGCCCTGGCTCAAACGCTTTCACGACCACATCATCGTCGTGAAGTTCGGCGGCAACGCCATGGTGAGCGAAGAACTGCAGCGCGCGTTCGCTGAGGACATGGTCTACCTGCGCTACGCGGGCATCCGTCCGGTCGTCGTGCACGGCGGCGGCCCGCAGATCTCGGCCATGCTGAAACGCCTCGGAATCGAGAGCGAGTTTCGTGGCGGCTACCGGGTGACCACACCCGAAGCGATGGACGTGGTGCGTATGGTGCTCACCGGCCAAATCAACCGCGAACTGGTCAGCCACATCAACCAGCACGGCCCACTCGCCGCCGGACTGTCCGGCGAAGACGCCGGCCTGTTCCGTGGGCGCCGACGGGGCGTGATCATCGACGGCGAAGAGGTCGACCTCGGACTCGTCGGCGACGTCATCGGCGTCGACCCCGAAGCGGTGCTCGCCCAGCTCGCGGCCGGCCGCATTCCGGTGGTCTCGTCGATCGCCCCCGACACCGATGTTCCGGGACAGTCCCTCAACGTCAACGCCGACGCTGCTGCTGCAGCACTCGCCATCGCGCTCGGCGCGGCCAAGCTTGTGATTCTCACCGACGTCGCCGGACTCTACCGCGACTGGCCAAACCGGGATTCGCTCGTGTCGATCATCGACGTCATTGAGCTGCGCGGGCTGCTGCCCGAGCTGGAATCGGGCATGATTCCCAAGATGACGGCCTGCCTCGACGCTGTCGACGGGGGTGTCGCCAAGGCCGCGATCATTGACGGGCGAGTGCCGCACTCGATCCTGCTCGAAATTTTCACTGGAAGCGGCATTGGCACGGAGGTAGTACCGGCATGAGCACGCCCCGAGCGAGTGAATTACCCTGGCAGACTCGGTTCGCCGATTCGATGATGCGCACGTTCAGCCCGCCGCTGGCCATGCTCGTGCGCGGTGAGGGCTGCTACGTCTGGGACGACACCGGCACGAAGTACCTCGACTTTCTCGCCGGCATCGCAGTGAATTCGCTCGGCCACGCCCATCCCGAGGTCGTCGCTGCCGTCACGAAGCAGATCGGCACGATCAGTCACGTCTCCAACTATTTCGCCACGCCGCCGCAGATCGAATTGGCTGAACGCCTCAAGCGCCTGACCGGCGCCGGCGACGCGGGCCGCGTCTACTTCTGCAACTCCGGTGCCGAGGCCAACGAGGCCGCGTTCAAGCTGGCCCGGCTTAACGTGAAGGGTGGGCATCGCAGCCGCATTATTTCGCTTCACGATTCCTTTCACGGTCGCACGATGGGTGCACTCGCACTCTCGGGCAAGCCGCACATGCGCGAGGCTTTCGAACCCGTGCCGGGCGGCGTCGAACACATCGACAGCACGATCAAGGCGCTCGAAGCGACCATCGATAACACCGTCGCCGCCCTGTTTCTGGAACCGGTCAAGGGCGAGGCGGGCGTCATCGACCTGCCCGACGGCTACCTGAAACGTGCCCGCGAGCTGTGCACCGAGCACGGCGTTCTACTGGTGATCGACGAAATTCAGACCGGTATCGCCCGCACCGGCGCCTGGTTTGCCTATCACCATGCTCAGATTCTTCCGGATGCCGTCACGATCGCCAAAGGGATGGGCGGCGGTGTCCCCATTGGCGCGCTCGTTACGTTCGGCTGGGCCTCTGATCTGTTCCAGCGCGGACAGCACGGCTCGACCTTCGCCGGCAACCCGCTCGTCACCGCGACAGCCAACGCCGTGCTCGGCGTGATCGAACGCGACAACCTCGCCGCCAACGCCGCCCGCCGCGGACAGCAGCTCCGCGAGATCATTCTCGGCTTCCACTCAACGCTGATCGAGGAGGTACGAGGACGCGGCCTACTGCTCGGTGTCGGCCTGGCCGAACCGGTTGCGTTGAAACTGGCTGCGGCCGCGCTCGCCCACGGCCTCATCGTCAACGCCGCCAACGAGACGAGCATTCGCATCGCCCCGCCGCTGATCGTTGGCGACGCCGAACTCGCTGATTTTCAGGAGCGGTTCGGGCACGCCCTGGCCAGCCTCTAGGCTGGACGAATCCCACTTTGCGCGGGCTTCGGCCGGCACGGCGGGAAGTCTGGCCGGGTGGGCGGCATCCGCTGTAGGGAATCTGCTCACCGCCCCGAACGTCCCAACTCAATCGAAAGTGACACCGTGACCCGCCATTTCCTGCGCGACGACGACATCTCCCCGGCCGAACAGGCCGAGATTCTCGATCTGGCCCTGGAGCTGAAGCGAGACCGATTCGCGGTACGCCCGCTCGCCGGTCCGCAGACCGTCGCGGTCATTTTCGACAAGTCCTCGACCCGCACCCGGGTGTCATTCGCGGTCGGCATCGCCGACCTCGGTGGTAGCCCGCTCATCATCAGCACCGCGAACAGCCAGCTCGGGGGCAAGGAAACCGCCTCCGACACCGCCCGCGTACTCGAACGGCAGGTGGCCGCGATCGTCTGGCGCACCTACGGCCAGGCCGGACTCGAAGAAATGGCGCTCGGCACGACCGTGCCCGTCGTCAATGCACTCAGCGACGACTTTCATCCCTGCCAGCTGCTCGCCGACCTGCTCACCATTCGCGAAAACCGCGGCGACCTCGCCGGCCAGACCCTCGCCTTTCTCGGCGACGGCGCCTGCAACATGGGCCAGTCCTACCTGCTCGCCGGCGCGACCGCCGGCATGCACGTGCGCATCGCCTCGCCGGTCGGGTACACGCCAACCGAGCAGGTGGTAGCGGATGCGACGGCCATCGCCGCCCGCACCGGCGGCTCGGTCGCGCTGTTCATCGACCCGCGCGAAGCCGTCACCGGCGTCGATGTGGTCGTCACCGACACCTGGGTGTCGATGGGCAAGGAAGAAGAGAAGGCCAAGCGGCTCGGCGACCTCGGTCAGTACCGGGTCGACGCTGAGCTGATGAGCCTGGCCAAACCTGACGCGCACTTCATGCACTGCCTGCCAGCCGACCGCGGCTACGAGGTGACCGCCGAGGTCATCGACGGACCGCAGAGCATCATCTGGGACGAGGCGGAGAACCGCCTGCACGCCCAGAAGGCCCTACTGGTCTGGCTGCTCTCGCAAGACCAATCCTGACCTGATTTTTTTGTGTCCGGGCCCGGGCCCGGACAGTGGTGGGGGTCAGGCGCTCGGGCGGGCGACGGGGGGCCCGGGCCCCAGCACGTAAACTCAAGACAGATCAAGATTTAAGGAGAACCATGGCGGAACGCGTTGTACTCGCATACTCGGGTGGACTGGATACCTCGGTCGGCATCGGCTGGCTCAAGAATGCCACCGGCAAAGAGGTCGTAGCCCTCGCCGTCGACGTTGGGCAGGAGGGCGAAGACATGGACGTGATCCGTCAGCGCGCTCTCGACTGCGGCGCCGTCGAATCCCTCGTCATCGATGCCAAGGACGAGTTCGCGAACGACTACATCGTGCCGACACTCAAGGCGAACGCCCTGTACCAGAAACGCTACCCGCTGGTCTCGGCCATCAGCCGTCCGTTGATCGCCAAGTACCTCGCCTCCACCGCCAAGGAACTGGGCGCCGACAGCGTCGCCCACGGTTGCACCGGCAAGGGTAACGACCAGGTCCGGTTCGAAGCGGCCGTCGCAGCCCTCGCCCCCGACCTGACCTCGCTCGCCCCGGTGCGCGACTTCGCGCTGACCCGTGACAAAGCCATCGAGTACGCCGCCAAACACGACCTTCCCATCGCGCAGTCCAAGAAGAGTCCGTACTCGGTCGACCAGAACGTCTGGGGTCGCGCCGTCGAAACCGGATTCCTCGAAGACCCGTGGAACGCGCCGATCGAAGACCTCTACACCTACACGCAGGACCCGTCGGTCACCCGCGCCCCCACCGAGGTCGTCATCAGCTTCGAGCAGGGTGTGCCCGTCGCCATCGACGGCAAGAAGGTCACCCCGCTGCAGATGATCCAGCTCATGAACCGTCTCGCCGGTGACCAGGGTGTCGGCCGTATCGACATCGTTGAGGACCGTCTGGTCGGCATCAAGAGCCGTGAGATCTACGAAGCTCCCGCCGGCATGGCGCTCATCGCCGCCCATGAGGAGCTCGAAAACATGACCCTTGAACGCGATGTTGCCCGCTACAAGCGCGGCGTCGAGTCGAAGTGGGCCGAACTCGTCTACGACGGACTCTGGTTCTCCGGGCTCAAGAAGAGCCTGGACGTGTTCATCGAGGACACGCAGAAGTACGTGACGGGCGACATTCGCTTGAAGATGCGCGCCGGTACCGCCGTCGTTACGGGCCGCTCGAGCACGACGAGCCTCTACGACTTCAACCTCGCCACCTACGACACCGGAGACTCATTCGACCAGACCATGGCCAAGGGGTTCATCGAGCTGTGGTCGCTGCCGAGCAAGGTCGCCGCACGCCGCGACGCCGCCGCGAAGTAGCCCACGTGTCGGTTGAGCAGGGAACCACTAACGGCGCGACGAGCAACCGTGCCGGCACGGCGGGCGCCCTCTGGGGTGGCCGTTTCGCCGGGGGACCGTCGCCGGAACTGGCGCGGCTGAGCAAGTCGACCCAGTTCGACTGGATGCTGGCCGAATACGACCTGCAGGGCAGCCGCGCTCACGCCCGGGCCCTCGCCGCCGCGGGATATCTCACCGACACTGAATTGACCCAGATGGTCGGTGCGCTCGAAGAACTCGAGCGCGCCGTCACCGCCGGCGAATTTCTGCCGGCTGAGGCCGACGAAGACGTGCACTCGGCCCTCGAGCGGGGCCTGATCGGCATCATCGGTGTCGAGCTGGGCGGCAGGCTCCGTGCTGGTCGCAGCCGCAATGATCAGGTCGCCACGCTCGTGCGCATGTGGCTGCGTGACCACGCCGCCATTCTTGCGTCACTCGTCATCGAACTGATCGACGCCCTCGCCGCGCAGGCCGAAGCGCACTCCGGGGCCATCATGCCCGGCCGCACCCACCTGCAGCACGCCCAACCGGTGCTGCTCGCGCACCACCTGCTCGCGCACTGCTGGCCGCTCGTGCGCGACCTCGATCGTTTCGCTGACTGGGGTCGGCGAGCGGATGCATCCCCCTACGGTTCCGGCGCCCTCGCCGGCAATACCCTCGGTCTCGACGCGCACCTCGTCGCCGCCGACCTGGGCTTCGCCGCCGTCGTCGAGAACTCCATCGACGGAACCGCGAGCCGCGACCTGGTCGCCGAATTCGCCTATATCACCGCGCAAATCGGAATCGACATGTCGCGGCTGGCCGAAGAGATCATTCTCTGGAACACCCGTGAATTCGGGTTCGTCACCCTCGACGACGCCTATTCCACCGGTTCGTCGATCATGCCGCAGAAGAAGAATCCCGACATCGCCGAGCTCGCACGCGGCAAATCCGGTCGCCTGATCGGTAACCTCACCGGGCTGCTCACCACGCTCAAGGGTCTGCCGCTCGCCTACAACCGTGACCTGCAAGAAGACAAAGAGCCGGTCTTCGACTCGATCACGACCCTTGAAGTGCTGCTGCCCGCGTTCACCGGCATGGTCGCCACCCTCACCTTCCACACCGAGCGCATGGCAGAGCTGGCTCCGCAGGGTTTCTCTCTCGCAACGGACGTCGCGGAGTGGCTGGTCAAACGCCACGTCTCGTTCCGCGATGCGCATGAAATCACCGGTTCGCTCGTGAAGTTCGCTGAAACCCACAATCTCGACCTGCACGAGGTCAGCGACCAAGATCTGCAGACCCTGTCGGTGCACCTCGTTCCCGACGTGCGCGAGGTGCTCACCATCCGCGGATCGGTCGAGAGTCGCGACGGCGCCGGCGGAACCGCGCCGGTGCGCGTCGCCGAGCAGCGCGCGCACCTCGTCAACCGCGTGCGGGCCCTGACGGCCGCGCTCAGCCGGTAGAGCATGCCGTTCACGCCGGGCCTGCTGGCGCGACCCGCACTCGAGGTCGCCCCACTGCTGCTCGGTGCGGTGCTCACCCGCGGGCCGGTCGCGGTGCGCATCACCGAGGTCGAGGCCTACCTCGGCGAGATCGACCCGGGCTCACACGCCTTTCGCGGGCGCACGCCCCGCACCGAGACGATGTTCGGCCCGTCCGGTCACCTCTACGCCTATTTCAGCTACGGCATGCACGTCTGCGCCAACGTTGTCTGCTCGCCCGAGGGTGAGGCCTCGGCGGTGCTGCTGCGGGCCGGCGAGATCATCGCCGGAGTCGACGAGGCCCGATGGCGCCGCCCCACCTCGCACAGAGACGCCGCCCTCGCGCGCGGCCCGGCCCGGCTGACCAAGGCCCTCGGCATCGTGCTCGGCGATGACGGCGCCGATGTGAGCTGCGCACCGTTCGACTTGGAACTGCCGACGCACAGCTCAGACTTCGCGACCGGGCCACGTACCGGGGTGAGCGGGGTCGGCGGGGGAGCCCGGTACCCGTGGCGGTTTTGGGTGCCGGGGGAGGCATCCGTCTCTCCGTATCGACGGCACGCCGGTCGTGGGTCCTGATCGCGCGCCGGGTCAGACCAGAGCCATCGGCACGAGGGCGGCGCAGGCGCACGCCCAGATGAGGCTCGCCAGGGTTCCAATGATGAACCGCTCGCGCGATTCGGCGGCGGCCAGTTCGGTGAAACGGCCGACACCCTTGATGGCGATGACCACGGCGATGGCCTCCGGAAAACCGGCCAGAATCGCGCCGGCCACGGCGAGACGTTCCAGGATCCCGATGGTCACCCCGCCGCGCAGAACCTCGTGGGTCTCTGGGTCGCTGACCCCGGCCATGGTCGGGGCCGGTTTGCCAGCGTTGAGCACCATGATGCCGCCGTGCTGGCCGGGTGGCACTGAGCTATTGGTGGCGAGATCGAGGGCGAGCACCGCGACCGGGCCGCCGCCGATCACGGCGAGGGCCAGCGCGAGCATGCCGAGCACGATGCCGAAGGTGCTCGGGCCGGGGCCCACGGGCACCGCGGCGAGCACGAGGGCAACGGCAAGACCGGCCATGGCGACGATCGCGTAGAACTGGCGGTGCAATTTGAAGGCTAACGCGGCGCAGGTGAGAGCGGCGAGTGTGACCAGGAGCAAGGCGACCCAGTAAAGAAACGTGAGAACGGTGAAGGTCATGCGGTGGTGTCCGTTTCGTTCGGGCCATGGTTCGGGCCATGATCGAGCTGCTCTAGCAGCCTAACCAACGCCGGCCGCGCCGCCTGCTCGACCCGGTACTGTGCCGCCTTCAGCCGCTGGCTCACGGCCCCGGTGGTGATGCCGAGCGACGCGGCGATATCGGTCTGGGCCAGTCCGCTTTCGAACAGATCGCCGGCCTGCCAGCCGTGGGGGGTGCGCCGTTGACGCAGCAGCAGGAGCATGGTCAGGAGTGCCTCTATGCCGGGGGCGGCGGCATCCGTTTGGCTGACCTCGAGCGCAAAGTGCGCCTCGGTTCTCTTTGCTCGCAGTACGGCGTCACGCGCCGCGATGAACGCGCCGCCGGTGGCCTGCCGGGTCGATGCCGGCAGGGGGGTGCGCACGGTGCCCACGCCGAGCCCGACGCTCCAGTGGCCGGACCGGTGCAGAGCGAGTATCGCGTCGAGCGTGCGATCGGCGGCCGACACGAGCAGCTGGATCTCGTCGCCGGCGGTCTGGTCGGGCGGCAGGCTGAACGCGTTCGGGCTCTGCGCCACGAGTTGCGCGATCATCTCGCGCGCCCGATCGTGATCGTTGCGGCTGTCGATCTGGTCAGCGGTGATGACAAACATGGTCTGAGGCTCCGTCCTGCATTCATTGTAATTTAGCCCTCAAGCTAAATCAAGCGCAGTATAGCCTCTAGGCTGAATTATCGTGCGAGTGGAACGGATGCGGCCGGCACTTCGACGCGTCGGCCCCGGCTGGTAATCTGAACGCGTGTCAGACCCCACCATCCTTGCCCAGCAGACCAATGACCCGTCCTTCAATTCCGTGTGGGAGGAGATCAACTGGCGTGGCCTCGTGCACGTCTCCACCGACGAGACCGAGCTCAAAGCGCTGCTTGATGGTGGCCCGATCACCTATTACTGCGGATTCGACCCGACCGCGCCGAGCCTGCACCTCGGCAATCTGGTGCAGCTGTTGCTGATGCGGCGTCTGCAACTGGCCGGGCACCATCCGCTTGGACTGGTCGGCGGCTCCACCGGACTCATCGGCGACCCGCGCCCGACCGCCGAGCGCACGCTGACCCCCACCGACACCGTCACGGAATGGGTCGGCTACCTGCAGGCGCAGGTTTCGCGGTTCCTCAGCTCCGAGGGGGACAACGCCGTCACGCTCGTGAACAACCTCGACTGGACCGCACCGCTTTCCGCCATCGACTTCTTGCGCGAAATCGGCAAGTACTACCGCGTGGGCACCATGCTCAAGAAGGATGCCGTCAGCGCGCGCCTGAATTCCGATGCCGGCATCAGCTACACCGAGTTCAGCTACCAAATTCTGCAAGGCCTCGACTACCTTGAGCTGTTCCGCAGCTACGGCTGTGTTCTGCAAACCGGCGGCAGCGATCAGTGGGGCAACCTCACGAGCGGGATCGACCTTATCCGTCGCGCCGACGGTGGCACCGTGCACGCCATCGGCACCCCACTCATCACCAACAGCGACGGGACCAAGTTCGGCAAAAGCGAGGGCAATGCGGTGTGGCTCGATCCGAACCTCACAAGCCCGTATGCCTTTTACCAGTTCTGGCTCAACACCGACGATGCCGACGTGGTCTTTCGGCTCAAGGTCTTCACGTTTCTCTCGCGCGGTGAGATCGAGCGGTTCGCCGAGCTGGTCGAAAACGAACCGTTCCGCCGCGAAGCGCAGCGCCGACTCGCCCTCGAGGTGACCAGCCTCGTGCACGGCCACTCGGCAACGGATGCTGCCATCCGCGCCGCCGAGGCCCTCTTCGGCCAGGGCGACCTCGCCGAACTCGACCCCGACACCCTCGAAGCCGCACTGCGCGAACTTCCGCACACCACGACAGCGCCGCACGCGACCGTGCTGCAGCTGCTCGTCGACACCGAACTGTCAAAGAGCCTCGGTGACGCCCGTCGTGCGGTGCAACAGGGAGGGGTCTACCTGAACAACGAAAAGGTCACGAGTGTCGACCTGACCATCGAAGGATCGGTGCTGCCCGGGGGAGTTGCCGTGCTGCGTCGCGGCAAGAAGACGCTCGCGGGTATCTTCGTCGAGTAACTGCTCGGGCCGGTGTTCTGCCGGGCGGTCGCGGGGTATGGCGGCGTCGCGCTCCGGCAGGCGTGGCGGCCTGGCGGCTCTGGTGCAGGGGGTCGGCAGGTGCGGGTGGCAAGATGTCGTCGTGGAAACTCTTCGAACCGAACGCCTGCTGCTGCGACCCTGGACCCTCGACGACACCGACTTTGTTTTCGGGCTGTACTCCTTGTGGGCGGTGCAACAACACATCGGATTACACCCCCGGGTCATGATCGACCGCGCCGAGGCGATCGCCGTGATCAAACGCTGGCAGGGAATGGAGCACCCCATTCATGCCATCCGGGCGGTTACCGATGTCGACACGGGCGAGATCTTTGGCAATCTGCTGCTCAAGTCCATTCCGGCGTCGAGCCCGGTGGCGCCGCTGGAGCCGTCGGGGGACACCGAGATCGGCTGGCACTTTCACCCAAGCGCCTGGCACCACGGCTACGCGACCGAAGCGGCATCCGCTGTTTTGGCCGAAGGCTGGAAGACCGGACTCGACCGGGTCGTGGCCGTCACCACTTCGAGTAACCGCCCATCGCAGCGGGTCTGCCTGCGCATCGGAATGACGCACAAGGGCAGAACCGACCAGTACTACAACTCCGTGAGCGAACTCTTCGTCGCCGAGACCCCCGCCTAATTTACTTTCCGGGCCCGGGCCCGGGCCCGGGGGGGGGGTTCGGGCTGTATCGGGGGGCCCTGTAGATAATGTGGGCCCGACCCCCAGATGGCCGCGGGAATGGCGGTTACGCCAGCTTTTGT
>NZ_JAJAYI010000071.1 GCF_026786305.1 Cryobacterium sp. | reverse complement strand
GCTCCTCGCGACGTTGTCCGCGGCATACGCCCCGAGGGTGCGCCGGCCTGCCTCCGGCGCACGCCATGCCTTGCGTACGACGTCCGCCTGCGCTGTCGCGAGCCACGCTCTTGCGTCGGTCTTCGTCGTGAAGGAAGCCGACCGGCGGCGTGCGTCTGGGCCGGTGTAGCGGGCACGCCAGCGTCCCGACGGCAACTTGTCGACGTGGCCGAAGCCGCTCGCGCGACTGCGGGTCCTCATGGCGTGACCTCCAAGGTGGGACTGCTGCGAGTTTGTCACGGGGGAACGACACAGGGACTGCCCGGATGGGCCTCGCATACGCCCGCAGCCCGCTCCATTTCGGCGGCGCTCCGACCCCGAGGTCCGTCGTGCGATGGCTTTCATCGGGATGACGGCTACGACGCCTCCGAGGGTTGGTGCGGCTCGACGCGACCGGCGGCAACGAACGCGTCGATGTCAGCGCTCTCGATGCGCACGTGACGGCCGATCTTGGTGAACGCGATGCGCCGCTCTGCGATCAAGCGGCGGATGAACCGGGGCGACGTGCCGAACCGTTCGGCCGCCTCCTCGACACTGAGCAGACTCATGACGGGTGCCTCCTTCTCCAGCTGCGGGGTTCTCTGTGGGCACACGCCGTCGTTCACGGAGATGGTCGGGCGACCACGGAGAAGCGCTTGTCACGAGGGAGGATGCGCCTCGGCGGGGCTGCACGCCAGCAAGGCTTTCGGCGGGACTGAGTGGCTCTCGTGTTGGTCCGTACGCCCCCGTGCTGCCCCGTACCGTCACGGACGTCCGCGTCCGGTGAAACCGCCCGAAAAGATCTTGAAAAATTCTGCACTGGCGTCGGCGTGTCGCGACGCTGGGACACCCGAAGCCGGTGCTGGCGCCGACAGTCGATTGCCCGAGGCCGAAGGGTCCATCGGACGTGGAGGTCGACGAGTGCAGGCCTGCTGCGGCGGTGCCTCACTCGAGCGGCGCACTTTCTGTGGGGCCGGCCGAGTCGCTCGCGCACAAGCTCCAATTCTTTCAGCCGGAGCCTTTTCGTCACGGAGCCATCTGCGTTGTCTATTTCCTTCCGAAGAAATTGCATCCGATGAGTCGTCATTCATGTTCGACGCTCTTTCGGCAATCTGATGAAAACCGAGTTGACGACATCGATGTTCTCGGCCGTCGTAGCTAGAATTCCACCGACCAGCAGAATTCTGATGCCGTACGTCGGGCACCGCCGACCTGTCCGGTCGGGTGGGCAGGGACTGGCGTTGGCCGGCGATCGAGTCGCTCATGTTGCCGCAATCCTTCATCGAATCCCTTCGTTTGCAGGCCAAAGCTGGGTGGGCGCCTGGATCGCGGTCCGAGCCGCTGACCGCCCTGTCGCCCGGCGACGACGTCCGACACGCCGCACCTGCTCAAGAATCTTTCTCCCCCAGTCAATCCTCTCGCACCGCCCTCAAGTCATAACCGCCATTATCTCCTACACCCCTTCACTATCCGTCTTTGACCGCGATATCCTTACCCACCCGCAGTATTGTCCAGCACCTCTTGATCAAGGCTTCAGATAACGCAGACATGTGCATTCTCGAAATGCTAGGTTCCGCGCGTGTTGAGCTCAGCGAAAATCGGGACCGCGTCGTGGCGGTACTACCAGCGCGAGGTGGCCACCGACCCGTCCGAGTACTTCCTGGCCCACGGTGAGGCACCAGGGCGTTGGTGGGGCCGGGGCTTGCCCGAGCTGGGCCTCGGCCCGAACGCGGTGGTCCTCGAGCGGCAGCTGGAGTCACTGCTGGCCCGCGGGCTTCACCCGGAAACGGGCCGGCAGCTTGGCCGGGCCTGGCGAACCGACGGGGTGACCGGATATGACCTGACGTTCTCTGCGCCGAAATCGGTGTCGGCGCTGTGGGCGATCAGCGGACCCCACATCGCGGGCGAGATCGCCGACGCGCACAAAGCCGCGGTACGGGCGGCGCTGACATTCCTGGACTCTCACGCGGCAATGTCCCGGAAAGGGGTCGACGGGGTCACCCCGATTCGCACCGCCGGTTTCGCCGCCGCCATCTTCGACCACCGCACCTCTCGGGCCGGGGACCCGCAGCTGCACTCGCACGCGCTGGTGGTGAACAAGCTGCGCTGCGCCGACGGCGGCTGGCGCACCATCGACGGGCACGAGATCTACCACCACAAGAAGGCCGCCGGCGCCCTCTACCAGGCCGCGCTGCGCGCGGAGCTGACCCGCCGCCTCGGCGTCGCGTTCGACCCGGTCAACCCGCACGGCCAGGCCGAAATCGCCGGAGTCCCGGCCGAGCTGATCACGACCTGGTCCAAGCGGGCACGACAGGTCGACGCCGACGCCGCACCCACCCTGGCCGGGTTCGCTGACGAGCTGGGTCGGGACCTGACCCCGGCCGAACGCGCCAGGGTGGTGAAGACCTCGGTGCTCAAGACCCGGCCCCGCAAGGCGCACCTCGAGCCGGGTGTGCTGCAGAACCGGTGGCGGAGCGAAGCGGCCATGGCCGGATGGTCGCCGGACCGGCTGACCCGCGCGGTCCTCGACGCAGGCCGGCGCCACCG